>NZ_JBHLUB010000022.1:0-36704 GCF_042434215.1 Micrococcoides hystricis
CCTCAATCAAACGGACAACCCTGTCCTTAGCTTCCTGATCGAATTTCTTCGGCATAACCCAGATTTTCCCATCTACTCAAACGGAAGAAAACCTGGACCATTTCACACTCCTCAACCAATTCCCCTTGTCGGGGTTCACCAGCGTGGTAGCGATCATAATGGTGATCATGTTTTTCGTATCCTCAGCGGATTCAAACACCTTCGTTCTGAGTTCGCTCTCTTCTCACGGTTCACTAAGACCCACTGCGACGCCCATACTTTCTTGGGGAATACTCACGGGTGCATGTGCAATCGTTCTACTTATTGCAGGTGGTTTGGTCGCTCTTCAGCAAGCAGCGATGCTTTCAGCCCTACCGTTCACAATCATTGTGATGATCTTGGCTGTGTCTTTGTTCAAAGAACTACGTCATGATCGGCAGATCGTTCAAGAGATTGCTAACGCTCGAAAACTCGGTCTGTAAATACGGCCTGTAAATAGGTCTCAAGCCAAGTAGTCTGGGTTGTCCAAAATGTTCTCCGACAACCCAGACTACTTTTTGCTCACAAAACAGCATCACTCATGGAACCAAAAATGGTTGGGTTTGTGCATGGGTATGGACGTTCAGTACCCCCGGTGGGACTCGAACCCACACTGAAAGGATTTTAAGTCCTCTGCCTCTGCCATTGGGCTACGGGGGCGTACTTTAGAAAGGTATGTCATGAGCAAGGCCACGGTCAATTCTTACTCCTTCGGGGGTCTCCCGGTGGTGGTAAGAGGTTGACCGTGGCCTTGGCTGTTACGTTACGAACAAGCCTTCGCTGCGGTAGCAGTTACTTAGTGGCTTCTTTCGCAGCGTGTTCTTTCTCGAGTTCTGCCTTCTGCTTAGCAGCGGCAGCCTCGAAGCGTTCTTGCTCTTCCAAGGACTCCTTGGAGCGCTTACCGGCAGCTTCCTGGAACTGACGGTACGGGGTGATCAGGTCCTTCAGCTGAGCGAAGTCACGGCCCAAGAGCAGTTCGTTCGTCCAGCCGGAGAGGACCCGGAGCTTGCGTTCAATGGTTGGCATGGCCATACCGTGGTAGCCGCGGTGGGCCAACCATGCTGGGAAGCCGGAGAGCTTGATACCCATTGGGGTACCGACGCCCTTGAACATACCGAGACCGGCAACCGCGCCGAGGGATTTGTGCTTGTATTGCTGGATGTGGCCCTTGCCGTAGCGGGCAGCCAGCAGGTTCTTGGCCAGCAGTTTTGCTTGGCGAACGGCGTGCTGTGCGTTCGGCACGCAGTAGCCACCGACGCCGCCACCGGTCAGGTCTGGAACAGCGGAGATGTCGCCAGCGGTCCAGGCGCCTTCAATCACACCACCATCACCATCGGAAACCTGCAAGGTTGGTTCAGCCATGATGCGGCCGCGGGCATCAATCGGGAATGGAGTGCGTTTGGCAACCTTAGAAGCCTCAACACCTGCGGTCCACAGCAAAGTGTCCGATTGGAACTCGTCAACAACAGACTTGTCCTTCATCGAGATCAGCTTCATGTGACCATCCACGCAGGAATCGAGCGAAGTATTCAGCAGAACTTCGATACCGCGTGCACGCAGGTCTTCAACAACCTGAACCGCCTGCTCTTCGGTGATTTCCGGCATGATGCGCGGGGCAGCTTCGATCAGCACGATGCGGACATCGGATTGTTGCAGGCGTGGGGTGGCCTTGACGGCGACGCGGATCAGATCTTCCATTTCCGCGACAGCCTCGATACCGGCGAACCCGCCGCCGACAACGGTGAAGGTCAGTGCGCGGCGCTTGGCCGGGGATTCTTCCATGATGGAAGCAGTTTCCAGGCGTTCAAGAATCTTATTGCGGACCGTGACGGCTTCTTCGATGGTTTTCAAGCCGATGCCGTGATCCACCAGGCCTTCAATCGGGAAGGTGCGGGTAGTAGCCCCAGCGGACATGACGATGTCACGGTATTTAACTTCAAAGTAGTGCCGGTCTGGATCGCGCACAATGGCGATCTTGCGGTCATGGTCAACCGAGACCACCTTACCGGTAATCAGTTCAGTTTCACGCAGGTGCATCCGGTGGGATACCAGGGCGTGTCGGGACTCAATGTGCCCACCGATCACTTCCGGTAGGAAAGGCTGGTAAGTCATGTACGGAAGTGGGTCTACAACGGTAACTACGCCACCGGCAGCACGGACTTTCTTTTCCAATGCTTTAGCAACGTAGAGACCGACGTAACCGCCACCGACAATGAGCACACGAGGTTTGTCAGAAAGCATGAGGGTGTTCGCCATGATGACAATCTTAGCGATCGGGACGACTTTGTGAAAGTTTTCACGAACCCCGGTAACTTATGCTCACAGTCGTGTGAATTCGTGGTTTTCTCGCGGCGCCACCACCCCGGCCGAGGTGTGATTTAACCCACAATCAAGGGCTAGCTCTGGTATTAGGGGCGCTGCGGCGGGTATGGGTTGCGTGGCGGTGTGGTTGCGGCAGCTTTACGCTCGCGCAGGCGCATGGAAATGTGCAGCGCTCCACCCAGCAGAATCAGTCCGAGCCCGGTACCGAAACCGATGACCAGTGGTGCTTGTTCATCGCTGTGGCCGACCAGGTTGGGTTTTGCTTGCGGTGTTGGCGCGGCTGCGACCTTCTCCCCCGGCTTGAATTCTGGTTCGGTCACTTGCGGAGAGGGTTCTTCACCGCGGCGGTGCACTCTGATCCATTCGGCCATGGTGTCCATGGGGTTGCGATCAACTTCGTCAACATCTGCCGTCAGGGCTTTCACGGGCTGGATGATGCCGTGCCCGTAAATGGTGTCGACTCCGTCCTTGCCTTCGTCTTTAGCGGTGGCCAGGATTCGTTGGATGACTTGCGGTGCCGACATGTCCGGGTTTTCAGCTCGAATCAACGCTGCCACCCCGGCAACAAACGGGGCGGCACCAGAGGTTCCGGCCCATTTGCTGTAGCCGCCGCCGGGTAGACCACCCACGAGTGGTTCAGCCGGGGCCGAGACACCAATGGAGATGCCTTCGGAGGAGGAGTCCCACGACGCCAGGCCATCTTCGTCAAGACCGGCGACGGTCAAGACCCCCGGGATAGTTGCTGGTGCGCCCACGGTCAGGGCGCCGCTGGCGCGGTTACCGGCGGCCGCCACGACCACAACGTCTTTTTCTTCGGCGTAGAGGAACGCTTCGTCCCAGCTTTTCGGCCAGTCCTGTTTATTGGAGCCCAAGGACATGTTGATGACTTTCGCCCCGTTGTCCACGGCCCAACGGACAGCCTGCGGGATCTGCTCTTCGATGCTGACACCGGTCGGGTTGCCACGGCCCAAGAAGACGGAGATGCTCAGCAGTTCAGCTTCCGGTGCGATCCCAATGACACCGTCTGGCCCGGGGCCAGGTTTGGGGACTTTCGGTAATGGATCGTCCGTGTCATCGTTTTCGTCCTTGCGTCGCTTGATCTCGGCTGCGCGCTCTTTCTTGGCTTTGGCAATCGCTTTCTTGTTGTTGCCGCGACCAGCTAACACGGTGCCCACGAGCGTGCCGTGCTGGGGTGCTTCACCCACTGGTTTGGTGCCGTCGTCATTGCCGACTCCGGAGAAGTCTTTGCCCCCGGTGACAACACCCTTCAGGTCTGGGTGTTCGTCATCGATTCCGGAGTCGATGACGGCGACCTTGACGCCCTTGCCTTTGGAGGTTTTCCACGCTTCTTTGATCTTGTAGTCGTCCAACCAGAACTGGTCGTCACGCCACTGATCGGCGTGCGCAGTGGAGGGCACGGACACAAGTGCACCCAGCGCGACGGTCGCGATGACCAGCAGGGCGCCGAGTCGAGTAAGAAAGCGTTTGGTCATGAATGAAACCCTTGGTGGTGGCGGTGGAGGTCTAGGTGTTCTTTGGCAGCAGGGACAGCAAGATGCCGTCCAGAATGTCTTGTTCGCTAGCCAGTGCGGTCTGCACGCCGCTGCGCTCACGAACGTAAGTCAAGATAGTGCGGTAGATCAAGGCTCCGGCACCGATCACGTCCACGCGCCCGGGGTGCATGAAGCCACGTTCGGCACGCAAAGTCCGGGTGGAGTCGATCAAGGTGGTGCTGGCCTGATGTAAGTCATCGATGGTGCATTCGGCACCGTGAATGGCCTCAGAGTTGTAGTCCACCAGATTCAAGGCCTCGGCCGTGATCGTGGTGATGGTACCGGCCACGCCCACAACGGCATCGATTGAACCGAAGTCCACTACTGCCGCTGCCTCTTGGATCTTCTCCATGACCGCTTTTTCTGCCGCAGCTTGTTCACTTGGAGTTGGCGGGTCTGAAGGCATCAGCCGTTCGGTGAACCGGACGCAACCCATGTCAGTGCTGATAGCCGCCTGTACCTCCGGGCCCGTCTCGGTGATAATCCCAGTGACGAACTCGGTGGAGCCGCCGCCCAGATCCAGCACGAGGACTCTGGTTCCGTGATGGAAACCGAGCGCGCCAGCGGCACCGGCAAAGGACAGGGCTGCTTCTTCGTCACCGGAAATGATCTCGGGTTCCACACCGAGTCGATCGGTGATCCCCGTGATGAACTCGTCGCGGTTGGCCACATCCCGGGAGGCGCTGGTGGCCACAAAGCGGATGTTCTCGACCGGCACTCCGAGCTCGCGGATGCGGGCGGCGTAGTCTTCGGTGGTTTGGAAGGTGCGGGCCAACGCTGCCGGGGAGAACTGACCGGTCTTGTCCACGCCTTCACCGAGCCGAACGATGTGCATGTCGCGTGCGAGCTCGGTCAGGGTACCGGTTGCTGCATCGTACTCGGCGATCAACAACCGCAGCGAGTTAGTGCCGCAGTCCAAGGCCGCATAGCGCTGTGCGTTCACTCTTGTTTACCTGCATCTTGCTGCTGTGCTTGCCGTTCGAGCCGTTTGACGTGCCGGGAAAGATCTTTGGTGGGCACTTCGGCGGCTGGGTCCCACGCGCCGTCACACCAGCATTTCTCGGGGGTCCACCACTGAGCGATGCCGGCAATGGTTTCGTCCCCGAGTGGGTTGATACCCGGGCCGGTAGCGAGGGTGTGTCCGGCCAACACGTGCAGGCATTTCACGCGGGACGGCATCCCGCCAGCGCTGATGCCTTCGATTTCCGGGACCTCCCCAACCCCAGACAGTTCACGGATGCGTTCACGCTCGGAAAGATAGTTCTCGTGCGCAGCGGCGTACTGTTCGGCCAACTCGGTGTCCTCGCTCAGCCGCTCGTTCATGTGAGCCATCAAGCCGCCGGCTTCCAACCGCGATACCGCCTGGGTCAGTACCGGGTGGGTGAGGTAAAACGTGGTTGGGAAGGGGATGCCGTTGGAGAGTCTGGGCGCGGTAGTGGCCACCAGAGGGGCGCCGCACACGCAGCGGGCACCGATCTCCACAACGTCCCGGGCGGGCCGGCCCAGTTGGAGGGAGATGGTGTCAAGATCGTGCTGCGTTGGCAGCTTGGTGTTCGCGCTCATGTTCCTTATCGAAAATTGTCTCTAGCTTGTTGCTGACTGAAGTTTAATCGGTGCCAGCCCGGCGGATGGAATCCAGTAGGGCATCAGCCCACGGCAAGTCGGCACGAACGTCGTGCGGGGATTCTGCCGGAGCGTCATCTGTTTCGGGCATTTCCCCGATCACCAAGTATTTTCTCTCGCCCGGCATCACAAGGTTAATGCGGTCCCGGGCCTGCTGTTTGACGTAGGCGGGGTCGTCCCAGCGAGCGATCTCCGCGTGGAGGTCTTCCTGCTGTTGTTTGCGCTGATCGATGTCAGCTTGGAGTTCAGCGATCTCGGCTTGCTGTTTGATGTAGGTGTTGATGGACGGCAGTGTGGTCAGCACCATCAGCACGGAGATGATGATCAACGCGATGAAGCGTCCGGAGAGGTTGCGTGCCGGGACGGTTTCGGTACCGCGTTTGGCCCGCACGCGTTCGGCTGCGGCGCGCATCTGTTCGGCGGTCCGGTATCGGGTGCCAGTCTCAGGAATGTCGTGGCCCAGCACATCTTGGACTGAGTCACGTAGTTCGGTCAGTTGCTCAACGACCCGGCGGCGCCGGGACAGCGGTGTTGGCCCACCCGCCTCTTTCTGTGCCGCTGGGCCTGGCTGGTGTTGTTCGGGTGCCGGTTGGGGGGAGCTTTCGGGTTCGACAGGAATATCCTGTGCGTCCTCCGGGCGGCGGCTGCGGGGCAACCGTGGCGGCCGTTTGTTCACCGGTGCTCCCCTTTTCGGTCAAAGATTCGTGGTGTTAACAGTCTAAGGAGGCCGACAATGCCGGCCTCCTTAAACCTTACTAGCTTCTATGCGTTACTTGCTGTCTTCGTTCAGCCGAGCGGCGAAGCGTGGGTAGGCGCCAACGCCGGCGTAACGTGCTGCATCGTCGAGCTCTTCTTCGATGCGCAGCAGCTCGTTGTACTTGGCTACGCGCTCGGAGCGGGCCGGGGCACCGGTCTTGATCTGACCGGCGTTGGTGGCCACGCAGATGTGCGCGATGATGACGTCCTCGGTTTCGCCGGAGCGGTGCGAGGTGATGGAGGTGAAGCCGGAGCGGTGCGCCAGGTTGACGGCGTCCATGGTTTCGGTCAGGGTACCGATCTGGTTGACCTTCACCAGCAGGGAGTTGCCGGCCTTCTCGTCGATGCCGCGCTGCAGGCGCTCTGGGTTGGTGACGTACAGGTCATCGCCAACCAGCTGGACGGACTCGCCCAGCTGTGCGGTCAGGACCTTCCAGCCGTCCCAGTCATCTTCATCCAGCGGGTCTTCGATGGAGACCAGCGGGTAGTCACGGACCAGCTCGGCGTAGTACTCGGTCATTTCGGCCGCAGAACGGGCTTGGCCTTCGAACTGGTAGGCGCCGTCCTTGTAGAACTCTGAGGAGGCAACATCCAGTGCCAGAGCAATTTCTTCGCCTGGTTTGTGGCCGGAGCGCTCGATGGCTTCGGTGATCAGGTCCAAGGCCGCGCGGTTGGATGGCAGGTTCGGGGCGAAACCGCCTTCATCGCCAAGACCGGTGGACAGGCCCTTTTCGATCAGAACTTCTTTGAGCTTGTGGTAGACCTCGGTACCCCACTGCAGGGCTTCACGGAAGGTCGGGGCACCGATTGGTGCGATCATGAATTCTTGAATGTCCACGTCGGTGTCTGCGTGGGAGCCACCGTTGAGGATGTTCATCAGTGGAACTGGCAGGATGTGGGCCTGCGGGCCACCGAGGTAACGGAATTCTGGCAGGTCGGAGGAGACGGCTGCAGCCTGTGCCACGGCGAGGGATACACCCAAGATGGCGTTCGCGCCGAGGTTGGACTTGTTGTCCGAGCCGTCAAGGTCCAGCATGATTTCATCGATGATGCGCTGGTCGGTAGCTTCTTGGCCTTCCAAGGCTGGTGCGATCGTTTCGATCACGGCCTCAACGGCCTGCTGCACACCTTTACCGAGGTAACGCTTTTCATCCCCGTCACGACGTTCCACGGCTTCGAAGGCGCCGGTCGATGCGCCAGACGGTACCGCTGCGCGGCCCATGCTGCCATCGTTGAGCAGGACATCAACTTCTACAGTGGGGTTACCACGTGAGTCAAGGATTTCACGCGCGGTGATTGCCTCGATGATTGCCATTACGGCTCCTTTGTATTTGTGCAGTTGCTTATCAGCAGTAGATTCACGGTGCAGGTGCACCTTGCCACGTTAAGCCTAGCCTGTGACATGGCTTTCACTGAAAAGTGTCAACGCTTCTTAACCGAGTTCTCAGGCACTGTTCAGCATCCAGACCCGCCTGCTCTGCCGCTGCGACGACAGCCAGCAGGTGATCGGCCAGCTCATCCGCTTCCGTGAAGCGCAGCCCCGCCGTATCCGGAGTGGCTTCTCCGGCCCGTTGAGCCCGGGCCACCATCAACTGCGCGGTGGCTAAGGCCGGGCCGGTCACCGACTGTGTGGCAGGCTGCTCGGAGTTGCGAGCTCCGGCAGTGTCCGCCGCTTGGTGTTTCTCGGCTCGTTTGATGTGTTCCCATTGGGTGGCGATAGCGGGCACGTCGAGGGCATCGAGCTTCTCAGGTGGCAGCAGTTCCCCGCAGGAGGTGAAGACATGCGGATTGCGGCGGACCATCTTGGCGGCCAGCAGGTGCGCGATCTTGGCGAAGTCAAACCGGCCGTCTTCGGCGGCCAACTGGGCGTGCAGGACCACCTGAAACAGAACATCGGAGAGCTCGGCCGCGAAGGTCTCTCCTAGCTGCTTCGTCTCGATGACCTCGACCGCCTCGTAGGCCTCCTCGATGAGGAAGGAGGTCAGCGCATCATGATCCAATTCCGCGGTCCAAGCGCAATGCTCGCGTAACATACGCACGATCCAGAGCAGTCGCTCCAACTCCCCCGCCGCGTCCAACGGCTCGAGTTTGTCCACGTTAAACCCCATGATGTTTGGTGATCACTGCCAACCCAAGATCAGCCGGTCAACCAACGCAGCGCGGGTGTCGAAGTCCACGAATGCGGCTTCTGCTGCGTTGATTTGCATGGCTAGCAGGTCGTCAAAGGAGAACTCGAAGTTCTCCGCTGCGCGGGCTAGCTCCTCCGTCAGCGTGGTCACGGACAGCAACCGGTTGTCCGTGTTGATGGTGGTGTTGAAGTTCAGCCCGTACAGCAGCGGCAGCGGATGATCGGCAGCCGTGCCACCAAAGGATGCCAGCGCCCCAGTTTGGACGTTGGAGGACGGGCACAATTCAAGGGGGATTCCCCGATCCAGCACCCATTGGGCGACCGAACCGAACTCGACGTGCTCATCGGTGACGTTCAGGTCCTCGGCGATCCGCACCCCGTGGCCCAGGCGCAGGGCTCGGCCGCTGAAGAGCGCGTCGTGGATCGAGTCCACCCCGGCAGCCTCTCCGGCATGCACCGTGACGGGGACCAGGTGCTGCGCCAGGTGATCAAACGCCTTGACGAAGCGTGAGGGCGGGAAGCCGTCTTCGGCACCGGCAATGTCAAAGCCCACGACCCCGAACCCGGTGTTGCCCTCCGCGTCCAGTCCCCGACCCAAGTTGGCGATCGTCAATTCGGCGATTTCCTGGGACCGGTCGGCGTGCCGCATCGCGGTCAGCAACTGGGTGACCAGGATCCGGCCACCGGCGGCGCTCATGCCTGCTTCAATGCCGGCCTGGACCGCATCGACGGTATCTTGCAGGGTGAGACCCCCGTCGAGGTGTTGTTCTGGCGCCCAGCGCAATTCAGCGTAAATGACCCCGTCAGCGGCTAGGTCTTCAACCGCTTCCTTCGCGATCCGCTCTAGCGCTTCGGCGCTCTGCATGACCGCTGTGGTGTGTGCGAAGCATTCGAGGTATTCCGGCAACGAACCGGAGTTGGCTTTGGTACTGAACCAAGCGGTGAGTTCTTCGACGTTGGTGCTGGGCAGCTGGTGGCCGGCCGCCTCGGCGAGCTCGATCATCGTGTGCGGGCGCAGGCCACCGTCGAGGTGGTCGTGCAGGCTGATCTTCGGCATCTCAGCCAGTGCCTTGCGTAGGGTCTTCTGTAACTGGGTTGGGCTCATGAGTTCTGTGCGTCACTTTCGATCGGGCGGGCGTAAAACGGGTTGACCGGCTCGTCCAGTTCGGTGAGCCACGCGGCGTGGCCGCGTTCGTCAAGATAGTGATGGATGCGACGGATCGCAAGGTCGAGTAGGATCCCCAGCCCCAGGGCGATGATCACGGCGACAACAAATGCCAGTAACGGGTTCGAGTCCAACCATTGTCCGGCCAAGGCGCCCAAGGCCAAGGAGTACGCCGACCAGACGCTGGTGCTGATGGCATCCAAGACGGTAAAGCGGCGCAAGGAGTAGCCGGTCGCACCGGCCGTGAGGTTCACGGCGACCCGACCCCCGGGGATGAACCGGCCGGTGAAGATTAGTAGGGCGCCGCGCTTGTGAAGTTCGTAGTTGGCAAAGCGCAGAATGCGTTGGACCCGGGGTTTGCGCAGCCAGGCCCACCGGTCGGTACCGATCCTCCGGCCGATGCGGTAACAGATCTGATCCCCGAGAAAGGCGCCGGAGGCACCAGCGAACCAGACGCCCAGAAAAAATGGCCAGCCCAGATGTACCCCGACGGAGGCCAGTCCGACGAGTAGGGATTCGGAGGGCACGACCGGGAAGAACCCGTCGATGCAGCAGAAGACGAAAAGGACCAAGTAGGTCCACCAGCCACCGGCGAAGGACAGGATGATTTCGTTAATCTGCTCCAGCATTAACGTGCTGCACCGCCCGAAGTGAGGTGATCAAGAATTAGCGGTTTTGGATCGGCCGGTCCCTCGCCGATGGTGAAGGCTTTCTCTAGCCGCGCGCTGGCACCTTCGAGCCGCTCCGGGGTGTCCGTATACAGCACCGCCAGTGGTTGGCCGCTAGAGACTTCGGCCCCGACCTGATGTAAGAGTTGGACCCCGGCGCCGAATTGCACTGGATCCTCCTTACGGCTGCGCCCGGCACCCAGCGACCACGAGGCTTGTCCGACCGCGAGCGCGTCAATGTGCTTCACGGTCCCCGACGCGGAAGCGGTGACCTCCAAGCGGTGTTTGCCTAAGGGACGATCTTGGCTCAAGTCGCCGCCTTGGGCTGCAACGAGTTCTTCGAACTTCTTCATGGCTTGGCCGTTGTCGAGGTTCTCCGCGGCCTGGTGTTGGATTCCGTAGTGCTCCAGCAGTGGTTGGGCCAGCGCGCAGGTTAGGTCTCGGACGTCCTGCGGGCCGGCCCCGGAGAGGACCTGCAGGGATTCCTCAACTTCGAGGCTGTTTCCGATGGCCAGACCTAGCGGGATGTCCATGCGTGTGAGCAGCGCTTCGGTTCGGACCCCGGCCGCGGTGCCAATCGTGATCATCCGTTCGGCCAGCGCCGTTGCTTGGTTGAGCTCTTTCATGAAGGCCCCGGAGCCCACTTTGACGTCCAGCATCAACGCGTCGGTTCCTTCGGCAATCTTTTTGCTCATGATGGATGCGGCGATCAACGGGATTGACTCGACCGTGCCGGTGACATCGCGCAGCGCATAGAGTTTGGCGTCGACCGGTGCCAAGGTCGAACCGGCCGCGCAAATGACGCCGCCCACCGTGGCTAACTGCTCGTGATACTGCTTTTCGCTCAGGCGTGTCTGGAAACCGGCGATGGCTTCCAGCTTGTCGAGGGTACCACCGGTATGCCCAAGACCCCGGCCGGACAGCTGCGGCACGGCGAGCCCGAAGCTGGCCAACAGCGGCGTCAAGATCAGGGTGATCTTATCCCCCACCCCACCGGTGGAATGTTTGTCGACCAGCCCGCGCCAACCGTGTTCGGTGACGATGGCGCTCAAGTCTTGACGTTGGCCCGAATCGATCATGGCTTGCGTCAGCTCGATCGTCTCGGTCTCGGTCGCCCCGTTGAGAAACACTGCCATCAAAAAGGCAGCGGCCTGTTCGTCGGCGACGCTGCCGTCGTGGACTCCGGCAACAAAGTCGCGAATCTGCTGGCCTGACAAGACCTGCCGATCGCGCTTGGTGGCGATGGCCTCGATCGGGTTGAATGCGCTCATGCTTACTGTCCTTCCCGAACGGTAGCCGCGCCCGCACTTTCGGGCGTTGATGCTGTCTTCACATCAAGGTCTTTGGGCCCGAAGGCCATCGGTAAGAGCTGTGCGAGCGGCAGAAAACCTGTGGGGGTCAGGAGAAGTGTCTTCTCGGAAGCAAACTCGCTCAAGACTTGGCGGCAACGCCCACACGGTAACAAGACCTCACCGTGCGGATTGACGACGGCAATGCTCGCCAGCGTAGGAGGCCGCTTGGTGCCGTCAGTGTCAGTGTGCTTGATCAGTTCGGCCACCAACGAGGTTTCCGCGCACAGCGTCAGCCCGTAGGAGGCGTTTTCGACGTTAGCTCCCGTGATGAGCTCACCGCTGACGGTGTATGCGGCAGCGCCAACCGGAAAGTTTGAGTACGGCGCGTACGCGTACCGGCTGGCTTGGACGGCAGCGGTGATCAGTTCTTCCCGGTGTTCTCTGCCTGAATCCACGCGGCGGACCTATCCCAGTCCCTGCAGCGCGCGCAGACCTGCGGTGGCCATCACCCGGACACCGATGCCGATGGCTCGCTCGTCCGGATCATAGTTGCCCATGTGCAGGTCGTAGTCGGGGCCGCCGACCTTGCGGGTGCCCAACCGGAACATCGAGCCGGGCACCACCTGAGTCATCCACGCGAAGTCTTCACCGCCCATCGATTGCGGCGCCAGCTGGATGGCTTTGGCCCCGAGTTCAATGCGGGCCGCATCTTCCAGCAGAGCGGTTTCCGGTTCGGCGTTGACCACGGGCGGGACCCCGCGAATATGTTCGACTTCCACCTGCACCCGGTAGGGCGCGGCCACCTGTTGGATGACCTCGTCCAAGAGTGCACCGGCGTCGTCCCAGGCTTCCGCGTCAAGGCAACGCATGGTGCCGGCGAGGGTGCCGTGGGCCGGAATCGCGTTGGGGGCATGTCCTGCGTGCACGTGTCCCCACACCACGGAGACCACGGAGCGGGCGTCGATCCGCCGGTTCAACACCGCAGGCACATTCACCGCGATCTGGGACAAGGCAAACACCACGTCTTCGGTCAGGTGCGGTCGAGAGGAGTGACCACCACGGCCGGTCAGGTGCACCCGGATCGTGTCTGTTGCCGAGGTGATGGGGCCGATGCGGGTCGCAATGGTGCCCACATCAAAGCGGGGTTCGCAGTGCAGCGCGACGATGCGCGGCACCGGTTCCAACACGCCTTGGGCGATGACGCGTTTGGCGCCACCGGGGATCTTTTCTTCGGCCGGTTGGAAAATCACCCGGACCGAGCCATGGGGTGCATCCGGTGCCGACAAAATCTCATGAAGCGTCAGGGCGACGCCGATCATCACGGTGGTGTGAATGTCGTGCCCGCAGGCGTGCATGACCCCGGGGTTGGTTGAGGCGTACTCCAGCCCGGTTTCTTCCATGACCGGCAGCGCGTCAATGTCACCGCGGAAGCCCATCATGATCGGCCCGGAACCCACATCGACGTAGGCGCCGGTGCCCTCCAACCGGACCGGTTTCAGGCCGTGTTCTTCCAAGATGGCCACGATCTGATCGGTCGTCCGATATTCCTCGTAGGACAGCTCTGGATGGGCGTGCACGTCCCGCCGAAAGTCGATCAGCAAGTCTTCATGGCCACGAACAATCTCGGCAACGGAAGGAGCAACAACCGGGCTAGAGGACATCGGAATCGCCTTTCGCTTTCAGCTCTTCCACAGTCTGCTTCACGGACTGTGCGTGCTCGGTGGTGGTCACCAACAGGGCATCGGGGGTATCCACTACCACTACATCATCGATTCCGATCAGGGCAATAACCCGGCGGGTATCGGAGACGACGACACCGGAGGACTCCGTGGAGTAGACGCGAGCGTGTTCGCCCAAGATCGTCATGTCGGTGTCGAGCCGGGCGGGGTTCAGCCGCGCCAGCGCCGCGAAGTCGCCCACATCATCCCACGTGAAGGTGCCCGGAATCACGGCGACGGCGCCATTGGCTGCCGCCGGCTCTGCCACGGCGTAGTCAATCGCGGTCTTCTTCAGTCCCGGCCAGACACGCTCCAGCACGGCTTCCCGGTCCTCGGTATCCCACGCTTTGGCGATCTCCACAACACCGGCGTGCAGCTCTGGTTCGTTGCAAGCCAAGTGCTCCAGCATGAGTTTGGCCGGGGCCACGAACATGCCTGCGTTCCACAGGTAGTCACCGGAGGCCACATATTCTTTAGCCACCGCTTCGGAGGGCTTCTCCACGAATTCGTCGACGGCCAAAGCTGAGGGGGCACCCGCCACCTCCAGCGGGGCTCCGGCGTGAATGTAGCCGAACCCGGTGGAGGGGTAAGTCGGTTCAATACCGATGGTGACGATTTTCCCGGTTGCCGCAGTGGCCACCGCTTCGCGAACCGCCTGCTGGAAAGACTCCACCGGTCCGATCACCTGGTCTGCGGCGAAGGAACCCATGATGGCTTCGGGGTCACGTTCATACAGGATGGCTGCGGCCAGACCGATCGCGGCCGCGGAATCCTTCGGCTCCGGCTCCAACACCAAGTTGTTGGCGGCCAGCTTCGGCAGCTGGGAGACCACGGCAGACTCGTGCACCTGCCCGGTCACGACAAGGAACTTCTCCCCGGCCAG
This sequence comes from Micrococcoides hystricis, assembly GCF_042434215.1. Taxonomy (NCBI): domain Bacteria; kingdom Bacillati; phylum Actinomycetota; class Actinomycetes; order Micrococcales; family Micrococcaceae; genus Micrococcoides; species Micrococcoides hystricis. Next base: position 14,127 of record NZ_JBHLUB010000022.1, read on the forward strand.
TCCCACCAGACGTTCGTAGGTGGCCTGGATCAGGGTGTTACCGGAACCGGTCAGATCGTGCAGGAACTTCGGGGCCGCCGCGCGTGAGAGTGGCCACAGCCGGGTGCCGACACCGCCGGCAGGGATCACTGCATAGAAACGGTCCAGTCCGGCGAGCGCGCCGGTGTTATTCGTTGGCACCAAGAAACTCCATTGTTCAACGGGCAGAAGTCGTGGCAGTGCCACGGGGCTATATTGATGGCCTTCTGTAGTTGAGTATAGGAGCTTTTGGCCCTCAGCTCGCCTTTGTTCCATCCACCCACGGGATGATCTTGACGGAATTAGGACACAAAAATGCGACGAAATACTGTTGGCTAACCCCCGATCGCTTCCGCCACACTAGAGAGCGGTTCCGCAGCAATTGCCGGGGTTCGGTGAACCTTGTCACATGGACCTGTTTTTCTGATCACCGCCCGCCAAACGTTGCGTAATTTGCACTAGGCTTAGATAAGGAATGCCTCGCACCGGCGCCTGAGGAGCCCGTACATGAGCGTACGGGCAGACGCCTGAGCGATGCAGGGAGGAATAATTCAGTGTCGAAGAATTCAGTAGGCACCCTCTACCGCGGCCGGGAAGGCATGTGGTCTTGGGTGGTGCACCGCATCACGGGTGTGGTCATCTTCTTCTTCCTCTTGGTGCATGTCTTGGACACTTCTCTTGTCCGCGTGTCACCGGAGGCATACAACGCCGTGATCGGGACGTACAAGAACCCGCTCATGGCACTCGGTGAGTTAGCACTGGTGGGAGCCATCGTCTTCCACGCGTTCAACGGTGTTCGCATCATCTTGGTGGACTTCTGGAAGAAGGGCACCAACTACCAGAGACAACTGCTGTGGGGCGTTTTGATCCTGTGGCTGGTCGCTGTCGGCGGCTTCGCCATCCGTCACCTGTCCTTGGCTCTTGGAGGTTAATTCACCATGACTGCACTATCTTTTGAAAAACCTCGCTCCTCGAGCAAGATCGATTCGAAGTACACCCGCTCCAAAGGCAGCGGCGGCAACTTCGAGATGATGGCGTGGCTGTTCATGCGCATCTCCGGTGTGGTGCTGATCGTGTTGATCTTCACCCACCTGTTCACCAACCTGCTGGTTGGCGAAGGCGTCTCCGGTTTGGACTTCGGCTTTGTGGCCGGCAAGTGGGCCAACCCGGTCTGGCAGTTCTGGGACCTGACCATGCTGTGGCTGGCCATGCTGCACGGCACCAACGGTGTGCGCACCATCATCAATGACTACACGGAGAAGGACGCAACCCGCCGCTGGCTGAAGCTGATCCTGTACATCGCCGCTGTCGTCATCGTTGTGCTGGGCACCTTGGTGATCTTCACCTTCGAGCCATGCATGCTCGCTCCAAATGGTGAACCGCTGCCAGGCGCGTTCTGCCCGTAAGCGGATCACAGCGATCTAGCTGACTAAACGATCTAATCCATAACTTCTAAGTTTTCGACAGAAGAGAGAACGAGCTAAGTATGCAGGTACATAAGTACGATGTGGTCATTGTCGGCGCAGGTGGCGCCGGTATGCGTGCCGCGATCGAATCCGGGCAGCGTGCCCGCACCGCGGTGCTGACCAAGCTCTACCCCACCCGCTCGCACACCGGTGCGGCACAGGGTGGTATGTGTGCCGCCCTGGCCAACGTCGAAGAAGACAACTGGGAATGGCACACCTTCGACACCGTTAAAGGTGGCGACTACCTGGTGGACCAGGACGCCGCAGAGATTATGGCTAAAGAAGCCATCGACGCGGTCTTGGACCTGGAAAAGATGGGGCTGCCGTTCAACCGCACCCCAGAAGGCAAGATTGACCAGCGCCGCTTCGGTGGCCACACCCGCGACCACGGTAAAGCGGCCGTTCGCCGCGCCTGCTACGCAGCAGACCGCACCGGTCACATGATCTTGCAGACCCTGTACCAAAACTGTGTCAAGCACAACGTCGAGTTCTACAACGAGTACTACGTGCTGGACCTGCTGATGGTCGAAGAAGATGCCACCCGTGCAGACGGCACCCCGTACAAGCAGAAGCGCGTCGCCGGTGTTGTCTCCTACGATCTGGCCTCGGGCGAACTACACGTGTTCCAAGCCAAGTCGGTCATCTTCGCCACCGGTGGTGCGGGTAAGGTCTTCAAGACCACCTCCAACGCCCACACCCTCACCGGTGACGGCATGGCCATTGCGTTCCGCCGCGGCCTGCCACTGGAAGACATGGAGTTCATCCAGTTCCACCCAACCGGTCTGGCCGGGCTGGGCATCCTGCTCTCCGAAGCCGCCCGCGGTGAAGGCGCGATCCTGCGTAACTCCGAAGGTGAACGCTTCATGGAGCGCTACGCCCCCACCATTAAGGATCTGGCCCCACGTGACATCGTGGCCCGTTCGATGGCCAACGAGGTCCGCGAAGGCCGCGGTGCCGGCCCGAACAAGGACTACGTCCTCTTGGACCTGACCCACTTGGAGCCAGCCCACATCGACGCCAAGCTGCCGGACATCACCGAGTTCGCCCGCACCTACCTGGGTGTAGAACCGTACACCGAGCCGGTACCGGTCTTCCCGACCGCCCACTACGTCATGGGCGGCGTGCCGACCAACGTCAAGGGTGAAGTACTCCAGGACAACGACACCGTCGTGCCTGGTCTGTACGCGGCCGGTGAGGTCGCCTGCGTGTCCGTCCACGGCTCCAACCGTCTGGGCACCAACTCCCTGCTGGACATCAACGTCTTCGGTAAGCGCTCCGGTATCGCAGCCGCCGAATACGCTGCCACCGCAGAGTTCGTGGAACTGCCGGAGAACCCTGAGGCAGACACCATCGCACTGCTCGATGTCGTCCGCAACGGTGCCGGGACCGAGAAGGTCGCGCACCTGCGCCAGGAACTCCAAGACGTCATGGACGCCGACATGCAGGTGTTCCGCGACGACGCATCCATCCGCCGGGCACTGGCCAAGGTCGAGGAACTGCGCGAACGTTACAAGAACATCGCCATCCAAGACAAGGGCAAGCGCTTCAACCTGGATCTGCTCGAGGCCGTTGAGCTCGGCTTCCTGCTAGATCTGGCGGAAGTCATGTCCGTAGCAGCCCTGCACCGTCATGAATCCCGTGGTGGCCACTACCGCGAGGACTACCCCGACCGCGACGACGAGAACTTCATGAAGCACTCGATGATCTACCGCGACGAGAACGCGGAGACCGAAGGCGTGAAGGGCCTGCGCTTCGACACCAAACCAGTCGTCTTCACCCGTTACCAGCCAATGGAGCGTAAGTACTAATGACTACTCAAGAAGTCGAACCAGCATCAAAGGTTGAACTAGCCCCAGGCGTTGGCGGCGGTGGCGAAATCCCACAGTTTGACATCACCCTGCGCGTACGCCGCTACAACCCAGAGGTCTCCGACGAGGGCCACTGGGACGAGTTCAAACTCACCATGTACGGCACCGACCGCGTGTTGGACGCCCTGCACAAGGTCAAATGGGACATCGACGGCTCCCTGTCCTTCCGCCGCTCCTGCGCCCACGGCATTTGTGGCTCCGATGCCATGCGCATCAACGGCCGCAACCGCCTGGCGTGCAAGACCCTGCTGAAGGACTTGGACACCAACAAGCCCATCACCGTGGAACCCATCAAGGGCCTGCCGATCGAAAAAGACCTGATCGTGGACATGGAACCGTTCTTCCAGTCCTACCGCGAGGTCATGCCATTCTTGATCGCCGGCGACCACGAACCAACCGCCGAACGCCGCCAGTCCCCAGAGGACCGCGAGCGCTTCGACGACACCACCAAGTGCATCCTGTGTGCAGCCTGTACCTCCTCCTGCCCGGTCTTCTGGACCGACGGTCAGTACTTTGGTCCGGCCGCCATCGTGAACGCACACCGGTTCATCTTCGACTCCCGCGACGATGCAGGCGACCTGCGTCTGGAAGTCCTCAACGACAAGGAAGGCGTCTGGCGCTGCCGCACCACCTTCAACTGCACCGAGGCCTGCCCACGCGGTATCGAGGTCACTAAGGCCATCGCCGAAGTCAAGCAGGCCATCCTGACTCGCACCGTCTAAGACAGGCACCGCGCGTCAGTAACTGACAACCGCGAAAGGCCCTCATCAACTGGATTCAACTCCAGCCGGTGAGGGCCTTTCCCATGTCTAAGACTTCGCTAACAGCAGCTACGTCATGCACACATCATCGGTGTCCCGGCGCTGGGTTGTTTGCGCGGCGTTCAGCGCGGAGTGCTTTTACACGCCTAGATCCAAGTTTGGGGAACATTCCCGTGATGAAATCGTCTCCTAAAACAGCTGACCGCCTCGCAACCAAGTGCGAGGCGGTCAGCTCATGACGAATTGAGAAAACGGTTAGTCGTCCTTGACGCCACCGCCGATGGAACCATCTTGTTTTTCCAGCTCATCAAACTGCTGCTCAATTTCCTGCTGGAAGGACGGATCGTTGACGATCCGCTCCATCATGGACAGACCTGTGAACAACATGATCGTCATGAGCAGGCCGATCAACAGGCCGACGATACCGGTAATCAAACCGGCGATAGACATTCCTCGGGAGTGGACTTTCCTCGACAGGGCCATCACGGAAACGATGACCGCAGCGGCACCGAGCAAGAGACCGAAGACGGGGATTGCTCCGAAGAAAACGGAGATAATACCCAGCACCATCGCGGTGATCGTGATGCCCTGGGCCTTCGGTGGTGGGGCATACCCACCGGCCATGTAGCCACCATACTGGCCGGCATTGGCACCGTACGGCTGCTGCTGTTGGTACTGCGAGTAGCCAGGCTGGCTTGCACCGGGCTGGCTATCGGTGGATTCGGTGTTGGCTGGCTGTGCTTGCCAGTTACTATCTTCACCCTGGTTGGAAGGGTTGTACGGTGGTTGCGTCATTGTGCTCCGATACTTTACTTTGTTGTGGCGCTCATAACCGTGACCGCGTTGGCATTAGACCTTGGTCGCGGTATTTCGGCCTCGGGCAATATTATGCTGCACAGTGCGTGCGGCACCATCAATTGTTTCTTCCGCCTTTTCCCGGTCACGGGTGCCGACTGTTCCCAGCGCCGCAGCGAAGAAGTACACCTGGGACAAGAAGTAGAACCAGACGAACAAACCGAGGATCACAGCGAAGGGCGCTAGCACCGGGTTGTTGGTCACACCGCCGAGCAGCAGCGAGGAGAACAGCCGCAGAATGGTGGCACCGAGGCCGGCTACAAAGATCGCCAAGAGCATCGGCTTCTTAGCGAATTCAACCCCGGATGCCAACCGGTAGAGGATCCAGGCGACCAGCATGTCCAAGACCAGCATCACCAAGATGGTGGTGATCCGCGTGAGCATTCGTGCCACATCGGAACCCTCCAGACCGAGCAAGCTCAATACCCACTCCAAGGCGACGCCGGAGGCACCACCGATGATGGAGGTGACGACGAGACCGACACCGAGCAGCAAGAGAATGCCCAAGTCCCGGCCCTTGGTCACGACGATGTTGTCCAGTTGCGGTGGGACACCGAAGATCGTGCGGATACCGCTGCGCAGACCGTTAATCCAGTTCAACGCGGTGAACAACGAGGTCGCCACGGAAATAATCAGGGTCAGGCCCCACCCGGTAGAACGGAATAGCTGCTCCGGTTTTGCTAGGCCGCCATCTCCGGTATCGATCAGGCCCGGGATGGTTCGGGAAGCCAGTTCTACGATGCGGTTCTGCAGTTCGGTATTTCCGGCTACCACCAACCCAAGGATGGAGAAGCTGGCCACCAGCAGCGCCGCGATCGAGAAGAACATGATGTAGGCCGAGCCGGCTGCCATGAGCGGGCCATTGCGGCGCGAGTAGAGGTTGAACGCGCGCATCGGGTACGAGGTGTTCAGCTTGGCCATGAAGAAGGCGAAGAACGTGCCCAGCTTCTTGCCGGCACCCTCCTCTTTGCGTTTGGCGCGACCGTAGGCGGCCCGCTTTTCTACCTCGTCGAGTTTCAGGTCTCCCAAATCCAGTGGATGGATTCGCTCATCCAAGTCCTCTGCGGCTTGCGGGACCGGGTCAGGGGTGAGGGGCGGGCGGTTCAACCACCGCTTCTTGGGCCGTGCCATATAGGTCAAATCCTTGGTACTGCTAGAACGTTCATTTTTGGTGCAAGAGGGTAAGCACACTTACCGATTCAAGCGTATATCAGATGACGCATCGGACGACGCGTCGTAGAACGCGGATTAGGGTTAGGAATCGTCTGTGGGCTGGGCCGTACGACCTCGGCTCACCTCTTGCTGCTCTGCGTTGTCGCTTCTCGGCCCGGTCTTCGCGCCGACGTTCAACTACCCAGCGGGGAACCAACGGAAATGGCATGGGCACACCAAAGGAGCCCAGCAGTGTCGGCACCATGATCAGTAGTGCAGGAATCCGGAGTGGGAACCACAGCCAGACGAAAAAGTCCTCCGGCACTCCTGCTGTTCCAGACGTGGTAGACCCATGTGACTAGCAGCACCAAGGTTAACAGGGCCCACAGAACCGGTCCTATGCCGCCCATGAAATCAGCAATCGGCGGTGTCTATACCCTCCTTCGCTCGGTACTTATCAATGAGCTAAGAAAGTGGCTTCAATACCTGACCGACTGCACCCTGACGGTACGGCCTAACATGAATCCGCAGAGCGCCCGACGGGAACGGATTAGCGGCTGGCAGGCAGGAAGCCCACTTTCTCGTACACATCGGCCAGCACGGGGGCCGCCACTTCTCGGGCCTTTTGGGCACCAATGGCGAGGATCCGGTCGAGCTCTGCTTTGTCATCGAGCAATTCGAGGGCACGCTCACGGATTGGGCTGAGCCGTTCCACAACGGCATCGGCGACGTCCACTTTCAAGTGTCCGTACATCTTGCCCACGTAGGCTTCTTCCAATTCTGGAATCGACCGGCCAGTCACCGCAGAGAAGATGGATAGCAGGTTGGAGACACCTGGCTTCTCCTGCTGATCGAAGCGGACATCGGTGCCGTTGTCGGTCACGGCAGAACGGATCTTCTTCGCCGTCTTCTTCGGCTCTTCGAGAATCGAGATCAAGCCATTGGGTGATTCAGCCGACTTGCTCATCTTCACGGTTGGGTTCTGCAGGTCGTAGATCCGCGCACCGGTCTTGGGGTAGAAGCCCTGCGGCACAATGAAGGTCTCCCCGTAGCGGTGGTTGAAACGCTGGGCCAGGTTACGAGCCAGCTCCACGTGTTGCCGTTGGTCGTCCCCCACCGGAATCAAGTGTGGCTGGTACAGCAGGATGTCCGCGGCCATCAGCATCGGGTAGGCCAGCAGTCCAACGGACGAGGACTCGGCACCGCCCTTGGCGGACTTGTCCTTGAACTGGGTCATGCGTTCGGCTTCGCCCATACCGGTCAGGCAAATCATGATCCAAGCCAACTGGGCGTGTTCGGGCACGTGCGATTGCACGAAAAGTGTGGCCCGTTCCGGGTCGATCCCGCCTGCAATGAATTGCGCGGCGGTCACGCGGGTGCGCTCACGCAGCGACTCCGGGTCCTGCGGCACCGTGATGGCGTGCATATCCGGGATGAAGAAGAAGTTGTCGAAGTCGTTCTGGCTTTCCACCCAGTTCGTCAGCGCCCCGAGGTAGTTACCCAGGTGCAGCGAGTCTGCCGACGGTTGCATGCCAGAGAGCACGCGAGGGTGGCTGCCGGCACCGGTCAGGTGGGTGAATTTAGCCGGGTCGATGGTGGGTGTGGTGTTCTCAGCTGAAGCGGTCACGGGCGTGAGATTCCTTAGAACTGGTAATCGACCACAAGAGGTGCGTGGTCAGAGAAGCGGGTGTCGTAGCTTGGGGCGCGGTCCACCACGGATTTGGTGGCTTTGGCCGCCAGCGCAGGGGTGGCGGCATGATAGTCAATCCGCCATCCGGTGTCAGTGTCGAACGCTTTTCCGCGCCAAGACCACCACGTGTACGGGCCATCGACTTCACCGGCCAGCGAGCGGGCAACATCAACCCAGCCGCACTCTTCACCGAAGAAACGATCAAAGTAGGCGCGCTCTTCCGGCAGGAAACCTGCGCGTTTGACGTTGCCTTTCCAGTTCTTGATATCCAGCGTGGTGTGGCCGACGTTGAGGTCGCCCACCACCAGACCGTAATCGGAGTGCTTTGCGATAGCCGGCAGGCGCTGGATCATCACATCCATGAAACGGTATTTGTCATCCTGCTTCGGGGTGCCAGCCTCACCGGAGTGCACGTAGGCAGAAACAATCGTCAGGGTCTTACCGTCCGGGGTTTGCACATCCGCTTCAACCCAGCGTCCGGAAGTCTGGAAGTACTCTTCACCGATGTGTTCGCGGGCCGCCAGAATCGGCAGCTTGGTAGCAATAGCCACACCGGCGCGGCCCTTAGCTTCGGCCTCGGCATGCAAGATATTCCACTCTGTCGCTGGATCATCGTTGATCTCTGCCAACAGATCGCGCAGGATCTTGTCCGGAGCGCGGACCTCCTGCAGCGCGAGCACATCAACCTGACGCGCCGCCAACCACTTGGCCATCCCCTTACGCACCGCGGCACGAATGCCGTTGACGTTCACGGTTGCCACCCGCAACGTGTTGGTTGGTTTGGGGTCGATGACCTGCAGGGCGGCCGTCAGGGACGGCAGCGCCTCGGTCACGGCAGCATCGGTGGAATCAGCAGGTACTGGAACCTCGGACAAGGCGGAGCCTTTCTTGCAGCAAGCGTGGTAGGAAAACTATGTAGGTAGGTAAACAGCGCGGGGCGAACCCGCCGGGCCGCTAGTCGATGATTTCACCGGTGACGGTGTTCCCGGTGCCGGAGTCATCATCCTTGATCATGTCGCGTGCGTTAGCGGCGGTGATCTGGATGGTCTCCAGAGCACGGTTGATCATGTCCTGATCCCCTTCGGCGCCTTTGGCGAGTTCGCCTTCAACCACACCGACCTGAACCTGCACGATCTTGAACGAGTGGTCCAGTTTCATGTCCCGGACCGGGTCAGTCTCACCGACCACTTCCACGGGGGCGCCACCGGTACGTTGGCGGGCCGCGAGAGCGTCTGCTTGGACGCCTTTGAGCTTGTTCGACACCGCTTTAGCACCCCGGTTGACGGTGATGGCGACGACGGCGGCCAGGATCAGCCAGCCACCGGCCACGATCACCACGAGCCAGCCGATGAGGTCATTTTCGCTGGCCGCGAAGATCAGGGCGACAAGGAAAATCACCATCATGGCGGTGAACAGGATGGTGTTGTTCGCACGCCATTTTTGGCGCACGCTTTGGCCAGCAGCCAGCGCTGGGCGGTCTTGGGAGGAGCTCATGGATACGATTATCTCAAAGGCCTACACAGTTCTCTAAATTTATTGATTTTCACAACTATCCCGTAAGGTTCTGAGCTATGCAACGCGAGCGTCTGTGGACTAAGAACTTCATCCTCACCGCCTTGGTGAACGTGATGGTGTTCTTTAACGCCCACCTCTTGCTCTCCACGCTGGCCATCTTCGCCATCACCCGCTTCGCGGTCGGAGATGCTGCCGGCGGCGCCTCCGCCAGCATTTTCGTGATCGGCGCATTGGTCATTCGTCCCTTGGCCGGTCAGCTCATGGCCAGATTGCCTATCAAGACACTCTTGCTCGGCTGCTTGGCGGTGTTTGTGGTGACCCCGGTGCTCTTGGGGTGGTCTCCCAGTTATCCGGTGCTGCTGATTGAACGCTTCGTCCACGGGTTGGCCTTCGGCGTTGGGTCCACCATCACCTCAGCGGTGGCCGTGGCGGGTCTGCCGGTCACCAGGTTGGCCGAAGGCACAAGCTGGTACGCCACCTCCACCATGCTCGGGGTGGCTCTGGGCCCGGTGGCGGGCTTGGCCTTGATCAATGCGTTCCAGTTTCAGGCCGTCATCATCGCTGCCAGCGTCACCTCGGCCTTCGCCTTGGTGCTGGCTCTGATCGTTAACACCGATGCGGCCAAACCAAAACCGCCTTCCGCAGGGAACAATGAGCACTGGATCACCAAGTTCATCTCACCTGAAGCGGTTCCCGCCGCGCTAGTGGGCATGATTGCCTCGGCCGGTTACGCCTCCATCGTGACGTATCTGGGATTGTTCGCCGATGAGCGGCAGATCGCCGGGGCGTCGATCTTCTTTCTGGTTTACGGCGCCAGCGTCTTGGCTTCTCGACCGTTTACCGGGCCGCTGATGGACCGCAAAGGTTTCAGCATCGTGATGGTTCCGGCCCTAGGCCTGTTCGCGCTGTCACTGGTCCTGTTGTCTGCAGCCACGAATTTCGGGATGCTCCTAGCGGCAGCCCTCGGGGTGGGTCTCGGCTACGGAAACATGCTGTCTGCGGGTCAGACCATTGCCGTCACATCGGTGCCAAAGCATCGCATCGGCATGGCGACCGCAACGTTCTTCTTGGGTATCGACGCCGGCATTGGCCTTGGACCGATTCTTCTGGGTCCGGTCGTGCTCCAGTTCGGCACCGGCGGCATGTACTTCTTCATGGGCATGGTGGTCGCCGTACTGACACTGGTCTACATCTGGGTTAGCAGAGGTCAGCAACGCACACCCCGGGGATAGACTGATCTCATCATGAGCTCCCCTTCTCCCACTGCGGATCGGCCCAGCCAGGCCAAGATCCTCACGGTCTTGTTTGTGCCGTTGTTTATGGCACTATTGTCAGTTTCCATCGTCAACGTCGCGTTGCCCTCGATCGACAATGCCCTCGAGGCCGGCCAAGGAGCCCTCCAGTGGGTACTGTCCGGATATGCCTTGGCCTTCGGTGTCGTGCTGGTGGGGGCCGGCCGAGCCGGCGATCTGTGGGGACGGAGCAAGCTCTTCAACGCCGGGCTAGCCATCTTCGTGATCGGGGCGCTCTTCTCCGGGCTGGCCAACTCCATCGAGTTGTTAAACGTTGCCCGTATGCTGACCGGGATCGGAGCGGGGATGCTCAACCCGCAAATCATCGGCATGATCCAACAAGAGTTCGACGGCGAGGCACGAGCCAAAGCGTATGGGATTTTCGGCGCCGTCATCGGCTTGGCCGTCTCCGTCGGTCCGGTCATCGGCGGACTGATTATCGACGGCACCGGGCCAGACCTCGGGTGGCGACTGACGTTCTGGATCAACTCCATTGTCGGCGCCCTCGGCTTGTTCCTTGCCTTCCTCTGGCTGCCGAAGGAAGAACCTACCAAGATCACCGGCGGGTTCAAGAAACTGGATCCGCTCGGAGCGGTTCTCTTAGCGCTCACCGTGATCGGGATCCTGCTTCCGGCCTCCAGCCAGGACCCCCTACTGTGGCTTGGCGCTCTGGCTGCCGTGATCTTCCTGCTGCTGTGGATCTGGTGGGAAAACCGTCTGACCAAGTTCAAGGCCAGTCCGCATAACACGCACCATGAGCCCATGGTGGATATGCGGTTGTTCAAGATCCCTGCCTACACCATCGGTACCGCGAACGTATCCCTCTTCTTGGGCGGCATGACCTCCATCTGGGCGGTTTTGGCCATCTTTGCCCAGCAGGGTCTAGGCCAGTCCGCACTCGTCGCCGGTTTACTCGGCCTACCATCGGCGGTCATGGTCGTGATCTCTTCACCTTTCCTAGGCAAATATGTCTACAGTCACGGGAAGAAGATTGTGCTGTGGGGCGTGATCATTTCGCTGGTCTCGCTGTTGGTATCGGCGCTCATCGCGCCGAGCATCACCGCGGGGCAGAACTCCGTTTGGTGGCTCGCGGTCACCACCGCGCCCATCGGGGTAGGCCAGGCGATGGTCCTGAATACTTCCCAGACCCTGCTAATGGCCGAAGTCCCGGTCCAGTTGGCCGGTGCCGCAGGCGGCTTCTCGCAAACCATGCAACGAGTTTTCACCTCGCTGGGCCTGATGTTCATTACCGGGCTATTCTTCGCCATCGCCACCGGTCAGGGCGACTGGGGCCGGGCCGTGACCATGGCCTTTTTCGCCACCATCGGGTTCTGGGTCGTGACCGCTATTCTTGCTGGCTACGATCTGTGGAAGCGTCCTCCGACTCCACTTCCCGACGCCGCAGCACCAGCGGAACCCCAATCACCATCACCAAAATTGTGAGCGCGGAGATACTGCCCACGATCCATGCGACCGTGTCATGCAGCACCACGATGGTGATGAACACGACGCAGGCTGCGAACATCAGCGCGATCAGCGCCAGCGCCCAGCGCACGAGGATGTGCCCTTTACGGACGGTGGCTTCTTTGAGGTCTTGGCCGAAGAAGGACCGGTGAATCGCTACCGGCATGAGCATCAGGGCACTAATGAGTGCCGAGAACACTAACAACACCACATACGAAGTGACCTGATAGTGGTTGAGCTCTCCGAAACGCGCCTGGAACGGGAGGATCACCAAGAACGCGGTAACAATTTGCGCGCCGGTCTGCATGACCCGCATTTCTTGGAGCAGTTCGTTCCATTTGCGGTGCATCTGCTCCGTCGCGGAGGGCACCGTGGCAGCATGGTCCTCCTTTGAGCGACCATGCCCGCCGTTGGCCTCTTGTTCACCGAGAATTCTCATAAATTTATTATGCCTACTGACGATTAATTTGGCGACGATAATCTACTAACCAGTTAACTCATGAACAGTTTCTTCAACCGTTGCGTGGAGAAAATCAGCCCAATGACGATCAACACGGCAAAATAGCCCACGTGCCCGAGCGCTTCCGTTCCGAAGCTTCCCAGTTGTGCCGCACGCATCAGCTCCACACCGTGCCACAGCGGCAAAGCTTGGACCACCCATTGCAGCACCTCGGGGTACTCGCTGATCGGGAAGAACACGCCGGAGAGCATGAACATCGGGTACTTGACGATCTCAATCCAGTCCATGTGCTGGAACTTGCGGCAGTAGCTGGTGATGCCCATCCCGAGGGAAGCGAAACCAAAGGCGATGAAGACCGCCATCGGGATCATCAACAGGGACAACGGCGAGGCCAACAGCCCAAAGGCCGCCATCACGATCGTGAAGCCGACCGCATAGAACGTCCCACGCAGCAGCGCCATCCAGATTTCCGCCAACGCGATATCCAGCGGTCCCAGCGGCGTGTTCAGCATCCGCCCGTACACCTTGGAGATGTGCATCTTGAAGTACACATTCCATGTGGTGTCCGCGAGCGCGCCGTTCATCGCCGACACGGTCAGCAAGGCTGGCGCGATGAAGTGCACATATTCTTGTGGACCAGCCGGGGTGTCAATGCTGCCGACCAGCGATCCCACGCCGTAGCCCATGGCGATCAGGAACAGCAGTGGTTCGAAGAAGCCCGAGGCCACCACGGTCCAGTTGTTCCGCTTCAAGTTGATCCAAGACCACTCCATGACGGCCCGGGAGTTGCCGGCGTAGACCGCTTTGAACGGACCCTGATGGACGTCCAGCATTACTGCTCCCCCAATCGCCGCACATAGTTCTTCCGCATCCATGCCAGCCCGACCGCGCATAAGGACAGCAGGTACAGCACGTGGGTGACCGTCAGCCACAGCGGTTCGGCGGCTCCGTAACTGAGCACCCGGCCCAGCTGGGCGGCATGCCACTGCGGGGAGAGCCAGCCCAGCCACTGTAGGAGGCCCGGTAGTTGGGCGAGGGGGTAAAAGGTGCCGGAAAACAGGAACATCGGCATGATGATGAACCGGTCCATGGCGGCGATCTGCCCGCGGTCCTGCTCCAACCCGGAGACGTAGCCGCCGATCAGCGTGCCCATCGACAGCCCACCGACCACGGCTGTGAACACCTGCAGCACAGCCCAGCCGGAGGTGAAGACGCCGAAGAACGAGAACACGATCAGCACCAGCACCGCTTGGGCGAGGAAACGGACCACGCCGTTAAGAACCTGCCCGACCATAATCTGAGTCGGAGACAACGACGTCGACGCCGCGCCAAAGTAGGTTTTGTTCCACTTGAACTGGCCCATGATCGCGTACGTGAATTCACTGGTGGCACTCATGAGCGCGGTCGAGGCGAGCAGCGCCGGGGCAATGAACTGCAAATACGGGACCCCACCCACGTTCCCGGTGTTCGCACCGATGAGCGCTCCTAGGCCGACGCCCATGACCCACAGCAATAACAGCGGCTGCCCGATGGCGCTGACCACAATGGTGACCAGGTACTGCCTCATCAGCCGGATCTGGGACTCGGCGAAGTACCACCAGCCCCAACGCATAGTCTTTTCTCCGGGCACAGCTTCTTCGCTGGCCTGCCCCGAAGAGGGCGTGACGGGGCTAGTCAATGAGACTCCGTCCGGTCAGACGCAAGAAGACGTCTTCTAGCGAGCAGCGCCGAATGAGCGAGGAACGCGCGTGGACGTTGTAACTGGTCAGCATGGCTGAGACCTCTTCGGCGTTGTCCGCGTAGACCAGAACCCGGTCGGGCAAGACTTCCACGCGGATGTTCCGCTCCCCCAACACCGAGCGGACTAGGTCGCCGTTTTGCTCCTGCTTGCCGGTGGCAAAGCGAAGCTCCAGCACTTCCCGGGTGGCATAGCTGCGAATCAATTCACGCGGGGAACCTTCAGCCATGATCTGACCTTGGTCCACCACCACTAACCGGTCGCAGAGCTGCTCCGCCTCATCCATGAAGTGTGTCGTCAGCACCATGGTGGTTCCCCGGTCCTTCAGCCGGTACAACCGATCCCACAGAATATGCCGGGCCTGCGGGTCAAGGCCCGTGGTGGGCTCATCCAACAGCAGGAGCGACGGGCTGTTGATCAGTGAGCGGGCGATAGTCAGTCGCCGGCGCATGCCGCCGGAGAGGTTTTCGACCCGGGTTTTGGCCCGGTCCGGCAGCTGCGCAAACTCCAAGAGCTCAGGGATGCGTGCCCGGAGCTCGGTACGACTCAAACCAAAGAAACGTCCGTAAGAATACAGGTTGTCCGTGACCGACAGTTCAAGATCGAGGTTATCTTCCTGCGGCACGACCCCGAGTTGGGCGCGGATCTGCGGGCCTTCGGTATTCGGGTCCCGGTCAAGGACGGAGAGTTGTCCGCCGCTGCGGTGGCTGACCGCTCCAATCATCCGCATCGTCGTTGATTTTCCTGCCCCGTTGGGGCCGAGTAGTCCGAAAAACTCCCCTCGAGGTACCGCGAAGGAGATGTCATCGACCGCCACAAAGTCCCCAAATTCTTTGCGCAGCTCCACCGCTTCAATGACCGGGCGGGACACGTCCACGCCCAGATGAGAAACAGATGTTTCAGGAATACTCATGGGGCTAATCTAGCAGCCCTGTCAAGCGCTCCCGGCTCCTGCCCTTAAGACGTTTCAACCCCGACACCATACCGGTACCGGGGTTGAAACACTTTCGCTGTCGGCTCCCCAGCACTGCTGGCAAGCCGATCACGGTCTAGTTCTTCTTCTCAGCGGCCTGACGCTCGGCGGTCTTCACCACGTTTTCCAGCAGCATGACCCGGGTCATCGGGCCGACACCGCCTGGGTTCGGCGACACCCACGCCGCCTTCTCGGTCGCGGCGGGTTCAACGTCGCCGGTGACCTTGCCGTCGACGCGGGAGACACCCACATCCAGCAGGATGGCGCCTTCCTTGATGTCCTTCGCCTTGACCATGTGTGGGACACCCGCGGCCGCGATGATGACATCCGCCTGCGCGATGAGCTCTTCGACGTTCTTGGTGCCGGTGTGTGCCTGAATGACGGTGGCGTTGACGTCCCGGCGGGTGAGCAGCAGACCGGCTGGGCGGCCGATCGTGACACCGCGTCCGATGACCAGCACAACTTTGCCGGCCAGTTCAATGTCGTAGTGCTTCAGCAGTTCGATGCAGCCATTCGGGGTGCACGGCAGCGGGGACTCCATGGGGTCGTTCACGTTGGCGACGAGCCGCCCCAAGTTCATCGGGTGCAGACCGTCGGCATCCTTGTCCGGGTCCATGGCTTCCAACACCTTGTTGGTGTCGATGTGCTTCGGCAGCGGCAGCTGAATGATGTAACCGGTGCAGGCCGGGTCTTCATTCAGTTCCCGAACCACATCCAGCAGTTCCTCTTCCGTCGTATCCTCGGGCAGGTCTTTGCGGATGGAGTTGATGCCGACCTCGGCGCAGTCCTTGTGCTTACCGCCGACGTACCACTTGGATCCGGGGTCCTCCCCCACCAAAATGGTGCCCAGACCCGGGGTCGGCCCTGCTTCGGTGAGCTTTTCAACCCGCTCTTTGATATCCGCCTTGATGGCGGCGGCAGTTTTCTTGCCATCCAGAATTTGAGCGCTCATTACCAGTCCTCCAGACCTTCGTAGAGTGGGAAGTTGTCGGCTAGTTTCTTCACGCGGGCCTGCAGGGCTTCCACGTTCGGGTTCGGCTTCAGGGTTTCGGCAATGATGTCGGAAACCTCGGTGAATTCCTCGGCACCGAAGCCGCGGGTGGCCAGTGCCGGGGTACCAATGCGCAGCCCGGAGGTCACCATTGGTGGGCGTGGGTCCCATGGAATGGAGTTGCGGTTTACAGTAATGCCCACTTCGTGGAGCAGGTCCTCACCCTGACGTCCGTCGAGGGCAGCTTCGCGCAGGTCAACCAGGACCAAGTGCACGTCAGTGCCACCGGTCAACACGGAGACACCGTGTTCCTTCATGTCAGCGGCGGTGAGGCGTTCAGCCAGAATCTTGGCGCCTTCCAGAGTGCGGCGCTGGCGTTCGGCGAACTCTTCGGTTCCGGCGATCTTCAACGCGACCGCCTTACCGGCGATGGCGTGCATGAGCGGGCCGCCCTGCTGGCCGGGGAACACGGCCGAGTCAATCTTCTTCTTGTGCTCTTCCTTGGTCAGGATGATGCCGGAGCGTGGACCGGCCAGCGTCTTGTGCACCGTGGAGGAGACAACATCGGCGTGCGGAACCGGGTTCGGGTGCAGACCAGCGGCAACCAGACCAGCAAAGTGAGCCATATCAACCCAGAAGATCGCGCCAACCTCGTCCGCGATGGAGCGGAATGCGGCGAAGTCCAGCTGGCGCGGGTAGGCAGACCAGCCAGCCACGATCATCTTCGGCCGCTCGGCCAAGGCCTGCTCGCGCAGCTTGTCCATATCAACGCGGTAGTCGTCCTTTTCCACCTCGTAGGCGGCGATGTCGTAGGACTTACCGGAAAAGTTCAGCTTCATGCCGTGAGTCAGGTGACCGCCGTGGGCCAAAGACATGCCCATCATTTTGTCGCCGTGGTTCAGGAAGGAGGTCATCACGGCGACGTTGGCTTGGGCGCCGGCGTGCGGCTGCACGTTGGCGTGCTCCGCCCCGAAGAGTTCCTTGGCGCGCTCGATGGCGAGGTTCTCGGCCACGTCCACGTATTCACAGCCACCGTAGTAGCGTCGTCCCGGGTAACCTTCGGCGTATTTGTTAGTCAGCACCGATCCTTGAGCTTCCAGCACAGCCCGTGGTGCGAAGTTTTCCGAGGCGATCATTTCCAGCACATCACGCTGACGTCCCAGCTCATCGGTGAGGACTTGGGCGATCTGCGGATCGACTTCAGCAAGTGGCTTGTTGGTGACAGAATTCTGTGCGCTCACGTGTACTTTCTCCTGGACGTGGTTGGTGACCAGCGGCCACTTAAACACCTTAAATTTTTGATGCCGGCAGGCACCCACACCAGTCTAACCGCTACCCCTTGCTTTCGGTCTAGCGTTACCGCACGGTTGCTTTCACTTCCGTCCGCACCCACAAGCCGCCCGCTTTCGCTCCCCTTCTTAAGCCGCCGGTCTGAGCTGTCCAAAATCAGCGAACCATTCGACACCTAAATGCAGCCTGAAGTTCATCCGCCGCTTATTGTGAATTCCTCAGAATAATGACATACTGAGAGGCATGACACAGCAAGGCATAGTGAAGCGCGACCGCCACGAGTGGTCCACTTTGCTGCGCCAAAAACAGCGCCGCGTCACTCAGCAACGACTGGTGGTGTTGGAGATCCTGCAGGACCACCCACACGCCGCCGCCGAGGAAGTGCTGAGTTACGCCCGGGCGGAGCTGCCCAAGCTCACCGTGCAATCGGTTTACACCGTGCTGCAGGACCTGACTGATCTGGACCTGCTGCGCAAGATCGAGCTGCCCGGTCAGCCAGCGCGGTTTGAAACCCGCACGCTGGATAATCACCACCACGCCGTGTGCGTGCGATGTGGTGCCATCGAAGACGTCGACTGCGTCGTCGGTGAGGCACCTTGCTTGTGTCCATCGAATGCCGGGAACATGACCATTCAAGTGGCCGATGTACTCTTCCAGGGCTTATGCCCGGAGTGTGCCCAAGCCGCCTGACCCCTATCCTCGGCGCCCGTAAGCCTGTTCAGCAGTGAACAACCCCAAGAAGGAGCAACTCCTATGAGCAATCAGACCGGTTCAACCACCGGCTTTGGTGCCCCAGCAGTCAGCGACCGCAACTCGCTGTCCCTGGGTTCCAACGGCCCACTGATGCTGCATGACGTGCAGCTCATTGAAACCCTGGCCCACTTCAACCGGGAGAACGTCCCAGAGCGTCGCCCACACGCCAAGGGTTCCGGCGCCTTCGGTACTTTCAAGACCACCGAAGACGTCTCCAAGTACACCAAGGCTGCCCTGTTCCAGCCAGGCGTTGAGACCGAGATGCTCGCTCGCTTCTCCACCGTTGCCGGTGAGCTCGGCTCCCCAGACACCTGGCGTGACGTGCGCGGCTTCTCCCTGAAGTTCTACACCGAAGAAGGCAACTTCGACATCGTGGGTAACAACACCCCGATCTTCTTCCTGCGCGACCCAATGAAGTTCCCACACTTCATCCGCTCCCAGAAGCGTCTGCCAGACTCCGGTCTGCGCGATGCCACCATGCAGTGGGACTTCTGGACCCAGACCCCTGAGTCCGCACACCAGGTGACCTACCTGATGGGTGACCGCGGTCTGCCACGGTCCTGGCGCCACATGAACGGCTACTCCTCCCACACCTACATGTGGGTCAACGAAGCCGGCGAGAAGTTCTGGGTCAAGTACCACTTCCTCACCAACCAGGGTGAAGAAAACATGTCCAACGAAGAAGCCGAGCGCTTGGCCGGCCAGGACGCCGAGTACCACCGCCGCGACCTCTTCAACGCCATCAAGAACGGCGAGCACCCATCCTGGGATCTCTACGTTCAGATCATGCCGTACGAAGACGCCAAGAAGTACCGCTTCAACCCATTCGATCTGACCAAGACCTGGTCGAAGAAGGACTACCCGCGCATCAAGGTCGGTACCATGACCCTGAACCGCAACCCGGAGAACCACTTCGCCCAGATCGAGCAGGCCGCCTTCGCTCCATCCAACATGGTGCCAGGCACCGGCGTCTCCCCAGACAAGATGCTGCTGGGTCGCGTCTTCGCTTACGCTGACGCACACCGCGCACGCATCGGCGCCAACTTCCTGCAGCTGCCAGTGAACCGTCCAAAGGTGGAAGTTAACTCCTACACCTTCGATGGCCACATGGCTTACGAGCACTCTGGCGCCCAGCCTGTCTACGCACCGAACTCCTTCGGCCGTAGCTGGTCCGACTACGAGGGTCCAGAAGAAAACGGTTGGGAAGCCGACGGCGACATGGTTCGCTCCGCTTACGAGCTGCACCCAGAGGACGACGACTTCGGTCAGGCCGGTACCCTGGTCCGCGAAGTCTTCGATGACGCCCAGCGCGATCGCCTCGTCGAGACCGTCTCCGGTGGTATCGCCGATGTTCAGCAGCCAGTTCTGGACCGCGTGTTCGAATACTGGAAGAACATCGACGCCGAAATCGGTGACCGCATCGAGAAGGCTTACCACGCCGCTCGCGAATCCGAGCAGGTCGGCCTCTAAGCTGCACGCTAGCTAACGAAGCGTAAAGCTCACGCTGTGAGCAATAGCCGCGGCCTTGACGGGATCCCCCGTTCAGGGCCGCGGCTTTGCTATACCCGCCCCGTCCTCACCCAACTACGAAATGTGACACGATACTCAGGTTTTCAGTCACAAGACCTGACAGAATAGAGTCAAAGCAGCGCATTCGCAGTGCACCCGGCAACCGCCGCGGTCACGCGCAGAATCCTCGCATCGTCAAAGAGTGTGGAGGTGGCCGTGAATACCCCAGCACCTCTTCTCCGCGCGCAAAACCTCTCCTACCGCAAACGAATACCGCTACTGTCGCAGCTCACTATCGTTCTGCCCGAGGGCATCACCGCGGTCATGTCCACCCAACAGCCGGGCCCACAGCTACCGGCCACCCACCGGCTACACCGCCACACACCGGCAAGAATCCTCCAATCCCTGCTGGCCTGCGACCGCGCCCCCACCGCCGGAACCATCCAGTTGCGCCAGCTTCCATACGGCGGCAAGGCCTACCGCCGGGCAGTTGCTTGGTTACCGCCACGAACCCAAACCTTCATCGGCCTGAACGCCCGCGAACATGTCGCCTACTGTGCCTGGCTCAAAGGGATCCCCAAGAAGCTGGCCTGGGAGCGATCCCTGCCAGCCATGACGCAACTGGGGCTAGAAGATGTCGCCGGCGACCCCGTCGACGCCCTGCCAGCCCTCTCCCAACGCTTACTCGAAATTGCCCGAGGCATTTGCCACGACGCACGCATCCTCATTGTCGACACCCCGGAACTCTGCGCCGCAGACCGCACCGAACTGTTGGAGACCCTCAAGGAACTGCAGGTCCCCGGGCTGGAGGGCATGTTGGTCCACACCGACTCCACGCTCGAGGCCAGTCAGTTCGCAGACAACCTCCTTCTGGTGGCCGCAGACAGTATCCCCTTCGCCGGCACGCTGACCGACTTTCGCGCCGCCGTCGCCAACAACCCCGATCTACTGCACAGCACACCACCGGCCACAGACACCCGGGAGCGGCCATGACGTGGCTACTGCGCACCATGAACTTCTCAGCCCTGCTGCTGGCAGCCTTAGCCTTCGGTTTCTTGGCAGATCTGGCCAGCGGCCTACAAATCATCCTGCCGGTCTCCCTGGCGGTCCTGATCGGCTGCGCCACGAAAGTCGCCACCAACAAACGCACCTACCACGCGGTGCGCGATGTCCACCGGATGTATCTGGCCGCCTCCGCGTTCGTCGCCGCCGCATTCCTGCTGGCCTACCTGTTCGCCAACGCCCTCGCCACCGAACCGGTGTCCATGGGTGTCTTCACCGCGACGGCGGCCAGCCTGACCATCCTGTTCATTAGCCAGTTCATCTGGGGATACCGCAAAGCCGCCTACTCACCGATCCTCTACCTTGTGGTGCTCTTCTTCCCGGCACAGCCCCCGGCGACTGTGGTCTGGTTGCTCTTCAGCGCCGCCGTAACCGCCTTAGGATTACGCCGAAGAATGCGCCCCTGAAGCAAACTCTCACTACACTGATGGCTATACGGACCAACTCGCACGTCCTCCCCGCACTGAAGGTAGCCAACGATGAGCACACCGCACCAACCCACCCCCTCGTGGCAGCCGCAGACTGGGCCAGCCGGATACCAGCGCATGTCACCCCCGCACGCAGCTCAGCCAGACCGGCCCCAACACGGCTTCTCTCCCGGAGCCCAATGGTTGGCCACCGGCCTCTTTGCCATCCTGCAGTGGCTCATCGCGATCATGACCAGCACCTTGGTGGTCGTGGTTGGCATGAGCCTGATTCCCGGTTCGAGTCCCTCGGCGGATGGATACATCTCCGGCCTTGTCACCAGCATCACCCAGTACCCACTTCCGCTGCTCGTGCACTTGGGACTGACCGCAGTCATCTACTGGTTCTTCGTGTTCGGTCCGCCCCGGTGGAACACCTTCGGCTTGCAACTGGGAATGGGCATCGTGGCAGCATTGATCGCCGATCTGGTGGACTTTGTAGCGTTCACCGTGCCGACCGTCTTCCGCTTCACTCAAGACTTCACCGCCGCCCTTACCGCCCTAACACCCCAGTTCTTCGCGGTTCCGATCTACAGCATCTTCTCCGCAAGCCTGGCCGCACTCATCGTCGGCTTCATCTTCCGGCCCCGATGGCGTTCCCGCCAGGCAACCGCGCTGCCACCCTATCGGCAGCTGCCGAACACCGGTTATAACTCAACCCCGCGCCGCTAGGGACATGTCATGACTGAGCAACAACCACCCGTGATCGACGGGGAACGCCAGCTGAACATGAGCGCCGGCAAGAAGCGCTTCATCACCTTGTTCTACGGCATCGTCTCCACCCTGGCCGGGATCGCCTTCTTCCCCTTCGTGACAGAAACGATGGAACCCACCGGTTGGGGCTACACCGGCGCATGGCAGGCCACCACCGCCTTCAGCTTCGGCACCGTCACCGGCCTGGTAGCCACCGCGGTGGTCATCGCTGTCGCCTCCTGGTTGTTCTCCCGAATGGTCTTCACCAAGTGGCACTTGGACTACACCTACCTGATGGGTACCGCCGGGGCGTTTCTGGCCGCCATCCTCCACACCGCCGCCTTCATCACCATCACGACCATCGGCGCCATGACCGGCACGCCGATCTGGAGTTTCACCCTATTCCTCGAATCCGCCCTGCACGTGTTGCTCAGCGGTTTTATCGCCGGGGTCTTCACCACTGAAATGGTCCAGGTTTTCTTCCGTTTGAGTAGATGGGAAAATCTGGGTTATGCCGAAGAAATTCGATCAGGAAGCTAAGGACAGGGTTGTCCGTTTGATTGA
>NZ_JBHLUB010000023.1:0-40204 GCF_042434215.1 Micrococcoides hystricis
CAAGCCTGGACCGACCGCCACGACCTCACCGCAACGGCATCAACCCAAGCGGCCTAACGAGTTAGAAAACCCGAGCAGCCTGTCCAAAAAACTTGACACAGCCCATCCCACCGCCCGTAGCTTTTGTGTTCTGGACCGCATTGGCAGTTTGCGCACTCGGATGGGCAGTGATTTATGTGGCCAGCAAAACTGGAAGCAGAATAACCGTGTTGCGGGTGTTGCTGCTGATGGGAGCTTTAGCCGCGACAACTGTTGTAGCCCAGCATCTTGTGTTTGGTCAGATCAACGTGTTTTTGGCGATCATGTGTCTTTATGATCTGACTGCCAACCCAGACCGTCGTCCACGATTTTTGCCTCGTGGTTTGTTGACTGGTGTCGCTGCAGGTATCAAACTCACGCCAGGATTCTTTCTGCTGTATCTATTGGTGACTAGACAGTTCCGAGCAGCAGCATGGATGACAGCCTCAGGGGGGCACGGTTTTGATCGGGGGATTGTTGTTCCCCAAGGCAAGCTACGAGTTCTGGACGAGCCATGTGTTTTCGCTGAGCGACAAGGTGGATCTCGGAACGAACTTTGCTTCGAGTGGCAATAACTCGATCGCTGGGATGATGGCTTATTTCTGGCCGGAAGCTCCTTCAACGATCATCATTGCGTTGCTGGGCGCGGCCGGAGCTGGCATTCTCCTGTTAGCACGCAAGCTTTGGTACAGAGACTCTCACATCGAGGCAGTGCTGGTTGTGGGTGCCGGGATTCAACTGCTTTCTCCTGTGAGCTGGATCCATCACTGGGTGTTCTTGGTCTTTGCGGTAGTTTATTTGCTGTTTCGAGGAGTCACACGTAGTTGGGGGATCGCCGCACTTGTTTTCTTGTGGCTACAACCTACCGACCTAGGGGAGTGGCTCTTGGAATCAGCTCACGGAAGCGTGTTCGTAGTGGTAGCCGGAACGTTGTTGCGGGAGGGACTTTTGTTGCTGACCATCCTGTGCCAAAGTGTAATTTTTTGGTCAGCGTTCCGCAGAGGATCCGCCCCAATTGAGGGAGCTGAGCCGGTTCCAGATTGCCAAGATGCGGGTGAGGGGCGGACCTGTGTTGGTGTTTCTAAACAAGAAGCTAACAAAAACTCTCTGTAGGACTATCTCTTGGGGCGGTGCCGCGAGTATTCATGGATAGATCATTTTCCGACTCGGCTGGGTGAATTGGGCTCGGGGCAGGTTGTTTGTGTGTGGCGAGCATTGCGTGATGAACTTCACGTATTTTAAGGGTAGTGACAACAGCGGCTTAAGTTACTCTTTAGTTTGACTTCACATGTCAATGTGGTTTTCTTGGCTGTTCTGCTTTCATACGTGTTTCCATGTGTCCGTACATCCCCGGGCGATGCTCTGTCTGGGAAGGCGATGATTGCCCTCCAATTGGCTTAAGCTCAATTAGGATTCGTTCCTGAGTGAGTGGTACCCACTGGTGTCGTCGCAAGTACCGTACGAGCCAGCAGTCCCGACACACGCTCACAGTGGAGTGCAAGTGACTTGTGGAGGTGGCGGTGGCACGTAGGAAATGCAGCTGGTGGCTGGTGTTTGATGGGGTAGGCAATGCCATAGAGAATGCTGCGGAAATTGAGTCATGGAGGGAACGACGAGAGCCTTCGAAACGGCATCTGTATCGACGGCACCCAGTTTTGCTCCGTATCGGGAACAATCCCTGATTCGGACAAATGGCTGGGTTCATCTACTTGATCGTCCTAGTCATCAACTTGCTAGGTCAGGGAATCCAAACTTATGTGTGGAACTTCCTGAGGTAACAACAGGGAGTATCAATGGGAATACTTGTCTCTGCCGCATGGATCGCGTTGACGCTGGCATACGTGGGTAACTTTATTGCCCGCTTGGATTTGTCGTGGCTTGAAGGCGATACAAGTAGGACCTGCCATTTTCTCAACATGGGAATTCTCTTGTTTCCCTTCCCGGCGATCCCAATCATCTTCGTGCAAGAATTTGGCGGTAGTCTTTTCCGGGCTCTTGCCTTTTATGTGCCGTTGGCTCTGCTGGCCGTGGATATAGCAACTCGGTTCCGCCCTGATCTCCTTGCAGCATGGCTGATCGGCACGGAGGAGAAGATCGGATTGACACCCCTTTTCTTGAAGGCTGATCGTTTGAAAGTGCGGGCAATCAAGCGGTGGAGACGGCCATGGCAAAAATACTACTACCGGTGGCTAACGATTGGCCCCTTGGTGGGTTTGGTTGCTTTTGGTCTTGAATGGTTGATCGTTTACTCACCGTTCAGTGCATGGTGGTGAAGACTTTAAAGCGGTCGGCAAGAATTATCCAGTCAGTACCGATTGTTTCGCACCGTCTCGGTGGTGCGCCAACCGGGTGAAAGCAGCATGCCGGTGGGTTTGATCACCTCTATCGCCTGGATTGTCATGATCCTTGCGTATATTGGCCACTTCATCCTTCGACTAGACCTGCGTTGGTTGGAAGATGAGTATCAGCCGATTTGGTACTTCTTGGGCATGGCTATTTTTCCTCCTGATCCCGAGCATGTTTCTGAACATTGTGACTGAGTTCCACGGTCTCAGGTGGAGAACTATCGGAATCTTCATACCATTTGGTGTGTTGGCTATTGGCCTTGCGACATGGTTTAAACCGGACTTGTTGGCTGCATGGTTGATCGGAATTCACGAAAAACAAGACCTTTGGATGATTCTGAAAAGGATCAGATGAAGTACAAAGCGATCACGCGCTGGCAACGGCCGTGGCGAAAGTACTTCTGGCGGTGGGTATTAATCGCACCACCCTTTGCCGTGTTAGCCGGTTATCTTGAATGGTGGATCGTGAACTCACCGCTGGACGCATGGTGGGATGAATTCTTGGCTCTGTTTGGGGTCTAGAGCGCGATACCTATGTCGATGCCTGTTGAAGAATCGGGACGTAGCTACAGATGCCCGCGAGTCGAGCTACGGGTCAGCAGGTGATGTGGGCATTGGGATTGCAGGCTTGATCGCACAACACGGTTGACGAAATAACCCTTTAAATGGGCTCAGTATTTCGGCATTGATGTTGACTCATGAATCTGAAGTAACTGATCGCAGTCAGTTGGCTCAACCCGAGAGCTAGTTAATCTACGACTGCGGTGAACAGGGTTCTCCTATGCTCACCCTTCGACCAGTACCACCAGATGCCGGCGACGGCCGGTGTCACCAGGGTTACCGGGATTACCTACAGGGGTGCCTGAGCTTGGGCTATCCTTGGCGCTGACGGTCTAGGTGATGAGTAGCCCGCCGACTACGCTGGGTATGGTGACCGGGCAATGTGCCGGACCAGCATTCTGAAGTCGGCCTGTTGGTTGTTGCGCCGCGCGCTCGCCAACCGGGTGACCAGGTTCGTACCTAAGAGCTATCAGCTGTTGTTCGGGTCTTCGGGTTCTCCGTCTTGGTTCTTCCGCAGGTCGTTCTCGAGTTTCCGTAACTCGGCCTCTTTAGCCCGCAACTCGGCTTCCTTGGCTTCCTGTTCGCGCCGGATCCGCAGCGAACGTAGGAAGGCTTCGTCATCATCTGGTGCCCGTTGGCCGGTTGGACGCGGGGCCGGTCTGCCGCCCTTGCCCTTGGTTCCCCACATGATCCACAGCACGGTGCCAGCGATGGGCACCAGAATCACCACAAGTAACCACGACGCCTTGTTGATGTAACGCATATCCCGGCCGGGCGTGCGAATAACGTCGATGACCCCGTAGATCAGGAAACCGACTGCAATGATGATCAGAGGAATAAGGAGCCGTGGCATACTTCCATTTTAGGACAGTGAGAGAGGGTAAACTGTACGGGTGCCTGTTCTGAAGTATTTTCTCATTCGTTTTGCCCTGTTTGCCGTCATCTTTGTCGCGGCAGTGTACCTGCGTGCCGGCTGGATTTTGGCCACGATCGCGGCGGTCATTGGTGCCATGGCGATCGGTTATCTTGCCTTTCCCAAACAGCGTCAAGCAGCGGCCACATACGCGGCTAGCAAAATGAACAGGGGCACCAGTTCTAAGTCCGGCGCGGACGAGGCAGCCGAAGACTCACTGGAAGAACGCTAACTGTTCGCTAGTTGAAGAACAGGGTCTGGATGACCAGCCCACCGCCAAAAAGCAGCCCGAAAGCAAGGTTGATCAACCCGGTCTGCCGCAGCACCGGGATTAGCTGTACCGGGCTCTCCGAGCGGAGCACCGTCCAGCAAGGCTGGATGCACATCGGAATAACCAGCAGGCTCAGCAGCACCCACGGGTAGCTGCCGACCAGTGTGATCGGTAGCAGAATCGCTAGCGCGACCATGAGCACGTAGCTGGTGCGAGCGTGCCCGTCACCGAGCCGGACCGCAAGCGTTCTTTTGCCGACTTCTTGGTCAGTGGGGATATCGCGGATGTTGTTAGCCATGAGCAGCGCTGTGGCGAGCAGGCCGGTCGAGCACGCACCGATGAAGGCCACCAAACTCAGTTGCAGGCTCTGGGTGTACTGGGTGCCCAACACTGCTACGAGCCCGAAAAAGATGAACACGAAAACTTCGCCAAGGCCCCGGTAACCGTAGGGGTTCTTCCCACCGGTGTACCCCCAGGCGGCAATAACCGCGGCGAGCCCGATGATCAGGAACACCCACGCGCCGGAAAGCAGGACCAACGCGAGCCCGGCCAAACCGGCGAGCGCATAGTTCAACAGGGCGGCGTTACGTACCGTCTTAGCCGGTGCAGCCCCGGACGCGGTCAACCGCTGCGGCCCCACACGGACATCATCGGTGCCGCGGATCCCGTCGGAGTAGTCGTTGGAGTAGTTGACGCCGATTTGCAGGAAGAGGGCAACCAGGAGCGCAAGGCCGGTGCGCAGCCAAGAGAAGGCGCCCTGTTCAAAGGCGGCGCCCGCGCCAATGGCGACCGGTGCTACGGCCATCGGCAGGGTCCGCAGCCGAGCACCCTCAATCCACTCACCAATTGTTGCCACGTTTCTCTAGCCTTTCTGAAAGCGTCGGCGAAGTTCCACCCGGTCTACTTTACCCGTGGAAAGCCGGGGGAGTGCCTGGGTGCAAAACCAGTCCTTCGGCAGCGCCGCCGCAGGCAGTTCACCGGCGGCTAGGCGTGCGAGTTCGGCGGTATCCGCGTCCGGGTCTTCGACTGCCGCACACACTTTGGTGCCCCACTGTTCATCCGGAATGCCTACCACCACGACCTCGGCTTGGGTGTGCTTACTGAGGGCTTCTTGCACAGCGGCCGCGGACACCTTGATACCCCCGGTGTTGATGACGTCGTCAATGCGTCCGGTGACGCGCAGCGACCCGTCCGTGAAAGAGCCTTGATCGTCTGTCAGGTAATAGCGCTGGCCGCCCAAATGAACAAAACGTTCGGCATCCAATTGTGGATCCACATAGCCCTCGGCCAACATGGGCCCGGAAAGACAGACGCGTTGTTCGTCAGTGATCTTCACCGTGACTCCAGCTAGGGGGCGTCCGTCGTAGACGCAGCCACCACAGGTTTCTGCCATGCCGTAGGTGCGCACAATTCGCAGCCCTGCCTGCTGGGCCCGCCGGTACAGATGCTCGTGAATCGGTGCCCCACCCACCAGGATGGCATCGAAGCGCGCCGCGCTTTCGGTGCCAGCCCGGTCTTGCAAGACGCGCTGAAGTTGGGTCGGCACCAAGGACACGAGGGTTCGCTCCGCGTCTAGCTGCGCAACACCAGTCCTAAAGGTCTGCGCGGTAAAGGGCCCTGAAGGCAACACCACGGGGGTATGTCCGGCAAACAGCGACCTCGTCAGCACCGCTAGACCCGCAACATAGTTCACCGGCAGGGCCAGCAACCACTGGCCAGAGAATCCAAGATAATCCGCAGTGGCAGCGGCCGACGCCCGCAGCGCCGCAGCTGAAAGGACGGTCTCCTTTGGGGTTCCGGTGGAGCCGGAGGTCCGCACTACAACGGCGGCGTTGGGGAAGCGGTCGAGCACCTCGCTGCGTTCGAGCAGTGTCCCGTCGGCGGTGATTTCTACCGGCGGCCCGGAGCCCTCAAGTGCACGGGCCAAACCGGTGTGCAACTCAGCGAAAGCTGACATGAACCCTGCCGGGTTAGAAGTAGTAGGGGTAGTCGGCCCAGTTTGGCTCGCGTTTTTCTAGGAACGCATCCCGGCCTTCTACGGCTTCATCAGTCATGTAGGCCATGCGGGTGGCTTCGCCGGCAAAGACCTGCTGGCCGACCAGTCCATCATCGATCAAGTTGAACGCGTACTTGAGCATTCGGATAGCCTGCGGGGACTGACCAGCGATGTCCGCGGCGTACTCCAAAGCCACCTTCTCCAAGTCGGCGTGCGGCACCGCTTCATTGACCGCACCAGCATCAACCATCTGCTGGGCGGTGTACTCACGAGCCAAGAAGAAGATCTCGCGTGCCTTCTTTTGTCCCACCTGCCGAGCCAAGTACGCCGAACCATAGCCGGCATCAAAAGAACCAACCGTGGCGTCGGTCTGTTTGAACATTCCGTGCTCGGCGGAGGCCAGAGTCAGGTCAGAGACCACGTGCAAGGAGTGGCCGCCACCTGCCGCCCAACCGTTAACCAGACAGATGACAACCTTGGGCATCATGCGCATTAGGCGTTGCACTTCAAGGATGTGCAGTCGGCCAGCAAGGGCCGGGTCAATGCTCTCGCGGGTCTCTCCGTCCGCGTACCGGTAGCCATCGCGACCACGGATCCGCTGATCACCCCCGGAACAGAATGCGTGGCCGCCATCCTTTTCGGACGGGCCGTTACCCGTCAGCAGCACGGTGGCGACATCTGAGGTCATCCGGGCATGATCCATGGCGCGGTACAGCTCGTCAACGGTGCCCGGACGGAACGCGTTTCGCACCTCTGGCCGGTCAAACGCGATGCGCACGGTCGGTAGATCCTTCACGATTGCCCCGGAAGCATCCCGCTGAACCTGGCGGTGATACGTGATGTCGTCAAAGTCGAAACCCTCCACCACACGCCACTGATAGGGGTCAAAAATGTCAGAAACCTTTTTCGGCAGCTCTACGCCCTGCCCGGCACCTTCTACTGCAGTCACAGTCACCCAGTCTACTCAACCGGTCATGGAAGATCTGTGGGCGTCATATCCGCCCAAGTTGGTCCAAGTGGTTGACCGAACCGTTGCCAAGGTGAAAAGCTTTAGTGAACAACCGTTCAGTAATTCACGTGTGCCATTTTTTCACTCTGGACGGATCACTAACTAGGAGCAATTGAGATGACCGAAGCATTCCTTGTAGGTGGAGCACGTACCCCAGTCGGCCGCTATGGTGGGGCCCTGTCGAGCGTACGTCCTGACGATCTTGCAGCCCTTGCCATCAAAGCCGCCGTAGAGCGCGCCGGAATCGACCCCGCCAACGTTGACGAGGTGATTTTCGGCAACGCCAACGGCGCCGGTGAAGAGAACCGCAACGTGGCCCGCATGGCCTGGTTGCTCAACGGCTACCCAGATCACGTGCCGGGCATCACCGTGAACCGGCTCTGCGCCTCCGGGATGTCCGCCATCACCATGGCCGCCCACATGATCAAGGCCGGTGCCGCAGACATCGTGGTGGCCGGCGGCGTGGAATCGATGTCCCGTGCACCGTGGGTCATGGAGAAACCAGCCAACGCATTCGCCAAACCGGGTCAGGTCTACGACACCTCGATCGGCTGGCGCTTCCCGAACCCGGCCTTCGTCTCCGGTGAATACTCCCGCGACGGCAAGGCTACCTACTCCATGCCGGAGACCGCTGAAGAAGTCGCCCGCGTGGACAACATC
This sequence comes from Micrococcoides hystricis, assembly GCF_042434215.1. Classification (NCBI taxonomy): domain Bacteria; kingdom Bacillati; phylum Actinomycetota; class Actinomycetes; order Micrococcales; family Micrococcaceae; genus Micrococcoides; species Micrococcoides hystricis. The sequence goes on from NZ_JBHLUB010000023.1 coordinate 7,774, forward strand.
TCTCGTGAAGACGCTGACGCGTTCGCTGTCCGCTCCCAGGAACTCGCCGCCAAGGCCATCGAAGCAGGCTACTTCAAAGACGAGATTGTGCCGGTCACGGTGAAGCACCGCAAGGGCGAAACCGTTGTCGATACTGATGAAGGTCCACGAGCCGGTACCACCATGGAGGTACTGGCCAAGCTCCGCCCGGTGGTTGCCGGCGGCGAAGTCGTGACCGCGGGCAACTCCTCCACCCTCAACGACGGCTCCTCTGCCATCATCGTGGCCTCCGAAGCAGCCATCGAAAAGTACGGCCTGAAAGCTCGGGCCCGCATCGTTGACGGCGGATCCGCCGGGCTGGCCCCGGAAATCATGGGTCTGGGCCCGGTCCCGGCAACCGAGAAACTTCTCGAACGCCAGAACCTGAGTGTTGATGACATCGCCGCTGTCGAGCTGAACGAGGCGTTCGCAACCCAGTCGCTGGCCTCGATGCGCCGTCTTGGTTTGAAGGAAGACATCGTCAACACGTGGGGCGGGGCGATCGCGCTGGGACACCCGCTGGGCTCTTCCGGTTCTCGCATCGTGATCACGCTGCTGAGCCGCATGGAAAAAGAACTTGATGAGGCCAAGGGCAAGATTGGCCTAGCCACCATGTGCATTGGCGTAGGCCAAGGCGCCGCGATCCTCGTTGAAGGAGTCTAAACACGGTGACTGATTTCGCTGACTTTGTAGCCCTGACCATTGCCGATGAACGTGAAGACCGCATCCACATCCAGTTGAACCGCCCGGAGGTGCGTAACGCGATCGACCAGCAGATGGTCGACGAGCTGCACGCCGTCTGCGCCGAGCTGGAACGCAACCCCAAGATCTTGATCCTGTCCGGGACCGAGGTCAAGGGCAAGGGCATCTTCGCCTCGGGCGCGGATATCGCTCAGCTGCGCGAACGCCGCCGAGACGATGCACTGGCCGGAATCAACTCCACGATCTTCGACCGGATTGCCAAGCTGCCGCTGCCGGTCATCGCGGCGCTTGATGGCTTCGCGCTAGGCGGCGGTGCCGAATTGGCCTACGCCGCAGACTTCCGGATCGGAACCGCCGAGTTGAAGATGGGCCAACCCGAGACGGGCTTGGGCATCATGGCAGCCGCCGGTGCCACGTGGCGGCTGAAAGAACTGGTCGGTGAACCGCTGGCCAAGGAGATCCTGTTGGCCGGGAAGATCCTTGATGGTCAAGAGTGTCTGAAAGTCGGTCTGATCACCGAGCTTGTCTCCGCGGACAAGCTCATTGACGCAGCCCACGCGCTCGCGGACAAGATCGGCGAACAAGACCTGTTGGCGGTGCGCATCACCAAGGCCGTCTTCCACACCCCGCGGGAAGTGCACCCGCTGGTGGACACGCTAGCGCAAGGCATGCTCTTCGAGTCTGAGGCCAAGTTCGACCGCATGCAGGCATTCCTTGACAAGCGTGAAGCTCGCCGTAAGGCGCGCGAAGACCAAAGTAAATAAATACAAACGGGAGAAAAATGATGACTCAGCTACCAGAAAATGTAGGTGTGCTCGGCGGGGGCCGCATGGGCGCAGGGATTGCACACGGCTTCTTGATCAACGGCTCCAACGTTCACGTCGTGGAGCGCGACGAACAGTCCGCAGCCGCCGCCCGGCAACGGATCGACTCCTCAGTCGCCAAATCGATCGAACGCGGCATGTTGGACGCCAACCTCGATGAGGTCACCCAGCGGCTCACCGTGGGTGTCGACCGCAAAGATTTCGCCGACTGCGGGCTCGTGGTCGAAGCTGTCCCGGAGGACTTCGACCTGAAGGTCACCACCTTGAAGATCGTGGAGGGGTTCGTCCCCGAGACCACCTTTATTGCTTCCAACACCTCCTCCTTGTCCGTGGACAAGATTGGCGCTGAACTGCAGCGTCCGGAAAACTTCATTGGCTTACACTTCTTCAACCCGGTGCCAGCCTCCAAACTCATCGAAGTTGTTGTTGGAGAGAAGACCTCCGAAGAACTGGCTGCCGCAGCCAAGGGTTGGGTCGAAGGGCTGAAGAAGACCGCCGTGGTCGTCAAGGATGCACCAGGGTTTGCTTCATCCCGACTTGGGGTAGCTATCGCGCTAGAAGCCATGCGCATGGTCGAAGAGGGCGTTGCCTCCGCAGAGGACATCGATAACGCCATGGTGCTTGGCTACGGCCACGCCGCTGGTCCGCTGAAGACCACCGACATTGTGGGCCTAGACGTGCGCCTAGGTATTTCCGAGTACCTGCACTCCACCCTTGGCGAGCGTTTCGCCCCACCACAGATCCTGAAGGACAAGGTGGCCAACGGCGAGCTTGGTCGCAAGTCCGGCAAGGGATTCTACGACTGGAGCTAAAGCGACAGTTAGCTGAACCTTAAGCAAAATACCGTGTGTGGCTTGGACTCCGAGAAGGGATCCAAGCCACACTGGGTTAAAGACCTGTAACGAGGTGTCCCCATGAAATTCGGAATCCGCAAACCAAGTATCAAGCGCCGGTTCAAAGCCAAGACCACGGCGCGGGTCAAACGCAAAATCAAGGCCAGCACAAACCCGCTCTACGGCAAGAAGGGCGTCGGTTGGGCCAAGAATCCACGCAAAGCCGCCTACAACAAGGTGTATAAGAAAACCACGGTAGATCCGGCCTCCCTGCTCCGCAAACTGTTCCGCTAACACAAGGACTGATCATTGATGACTGGTATCACTGAAAACAAAGTAGCTCTCGTCACCGGCGCCGGCTCCGGTATCGGCGAAGCCTGCGCAATCGACCTAGCGCGCGAAGGCGCCTCGGTGGTGTGCACCGACCTGCATCTAGAAACCGCCCAGGCCACCGCGGACCAGATCACCGCTGCCGGCGGGAAAGCAATCGCAGCAGAACTGAACACCACCGACGCTCAGGCGCACAAAGACGCTGTGAAGCTAGCCGTGGACACCTACGGGGCACTGCACCTAGCCGTCAACAACGCGGGCATTGGTGAGAACCCCAACGTGCTGGCCGATATGCCCGTGGAGGACTGGCAGAACATTCTCGACATCAACCTCAATGGTGTGTTCTATGGGATGCAGGCGCAGATCCCGGCGATGCTCGAAGCTGGCGGCGGTTCGATCGTCAACATGGGTTCCATCCACTCGGCCACGGCAGTACCGGAGCACTCCGGATATGCCGCCACCAAGCACGCGTTGATCGGGCTAACCCGCAACGCCGCCGTGGAGTACAGTGCCCGCGGCATTCGCAGCAACGTGGTGGGACCGGCTTACATCGAAACCCCGCTGCTAGACGGGCTGCCTGAAGAGGCCAAAGAAGCGCTGGTGACACGCCACCCGATTGGTCGATTGGGCCAGCCGGAAGAGGTCGCTTACCTGGTGACCTTCCTGCTTTCGGATAAGGCATCCTTCATCACCGGGTCCTACCACCTAGTGGATGGTGGCTACACCGCGCCATAAGGAGGCGCCTACTTGCTGGTGGAGTCGAAAGAGAATAGCTAGCTGCCGACTTTCTGGGAGATTCTCCTCAGCGCCGTGCTAGTACCACTACGCTGCCTACGGTTTTGGGCTTTGATTGATCAACGCCCGTTGCCAAACGGTGGTTTCCCGGACATTTGCGCCTGCCTGAGCCGATTACTAGTAGGGTATTTGGCATGCGCATCTTGATGGTTTGTACCGGAAACATCTGCCGTTCCGTGATGGCGGAGCGAATCCTGCAACGCGCCCTTGAAGAGCGTGGCGTAGAGAACGTCGAGGTGGTCTCGGCAGGGATCAGCGACGAAGAGCACGGGAATCCGATTGATCCGCGAGCCGTCCAAATCTTGCGGCACCAAGGCTATCGCACTGAAGACCATGCAGCTCAGCAAGTAACCGAAGACATGGTCAAGAACTCCGATCTGATCTTGGCCATGACAAAGCAGCACGCTAAAGCACTCAACAAGGTTGCAAAGGCAGCCGGTATCTCAAAACCGGAGCGCCGCCAAAAGATTCGACTGTACCGCGAGTTCGGCACCGTTGAGCCTGAGGATGGCAATTACGACATCAATGACCCCTGGTACGGGGACATGGAAGATTTTATCGAAACACTCGACCACCTAGAAGACGGTCTTGAGGGAGTGCTAACCCACATCAATGATCACAACCATCGCTGATCAGCGACGCGCAGCCGCACAAACACGTGAACTGGCTCTAGAGTCCCTGCAGGAGCTCAACATCGGTCTGCCGGTTCCCGCCAGCGGTGACTGGGATGGCGGCGTCAATATCTGGCAGGTGACACCAAAATTGTGGCGAATGGGCCGCAATCACTGGCTGACCGAGCAGGGATGGTCAAACGCGTTCAACGCTGGCGTCGGCCTTAACGTAGACCTACGGACAGCAGTGGAGCTTCCGCCACGACCCCATGATCCGCCAGCGGCTTGCCGGGGCGCAGTAAAGGTTCTGCATCTACCGATCGAAGAACCAGAGTTGCCGGCATACCAAGAACTATGCGCCTCCGAAGGGATTCCCTACCCGAACGCCCCCAAGTATTATCCGCAGCTAATGACATGGTTCGGACCGAAGATCACCACGGTGCTCAACGAAATTGCGCAAGCAGGCTCCGGGGTTGTGATCAACTGCTCCGCGGGACGAGACCGCACCGGATTAATCAGCACCCTAGTCATGATGCTAGGTGGGGCCAGTGATGAGGAAATCTTAGGGCTTCACGCGGCAAGCTGCGCCGGAATCAATGCGTGGCACCGGGTCAGCGGCCGGCCGCATCCGTACGAGTACGGACGTACCGGCACAGAGTTCTCTCACTGGGTGAACGAACACGTTGGGCAGCTTGAACAATTTGTGACGGCACTGCGCAGCACTGATTATGTCGCGAACCTTAGAGCGACCGGACTCCGTGAAGAGAACCTTCGCAAGCTCCAAGTGCCAGACGCCGGAGCTTAGCTCTTCTTTTCCACCACCATGTTGGTGATGCGCATGGTGCACAGCCGTTCCCCGGCTTCGTTCTCGATCAACACTTCGTGGGTGGTCAGGCTGCGGCCCAAGTGAATGGGTGTCGCGGTAATGGTCACGTTGCCTTCGCGAGCCCCCTTGTGATGGGTCGCAGAGACATCAACGCCCACGGCCACCTTGCCCATGGTGGAGGCATGCTTTACCGCTGCCCAAGAACCAACCGCTTCGCCGACCGCCAGTGAGGCGCCGCCATGCAGCAAACCAAAGGACTGGGTGTTGCCCCGCACGGGCATGGTGGCCACGACCTTATCGATTGATTCTTCGACAATCTCGACGCCCATTTTGCGATCCAGATCGCCAAGTTCAATCTGCCACACTTGGTGCTCACTCACAGTGCCACACTTCCTCATGCCGTAGTTTCGTGCATTCCAATAATAATTGTCTTTTCCGCTGTGCTTACGGGCAAAGTACGGTACGGTAGATACATTACTGACCGAACGTTCAGGTGCCTGTGTGCGGAAGGACAGACTCATTCATGACTGTAACCGAAACTGAAACCCCGTTGCTGCCAAGCTATGTGCAAGGCGAATGGTGGACTCCCAATGAAGCTGATGTGCAACGCGCTGCTGAAGTGCGCGATGCTTCTACAGGTGAGCTCCTCACCCGCGTTAGCACTGAGGGCTTGGACCTAGCCGGTGCTATCGAATACGGCCGCACCGTGGGCCAGCGCAACCTAGGTGAACTCACCTTGCACGAGCGTGCACTGAAGCTCAAAGAACTCGCGATTTACCTCAACGAGCGCAAGAAAGACCTGTACGAGGTTTCCTTCAAGACTGGAGCCACCAAAGTCGACAACATGATCGATGTTGACGGCGGTATCGGTGTGCTCTTCACCTTCTCCTCCAAGGGCCGCCGCGAACTGCCAAACTCCAACGTCATCATCGACGGCAACATGGAGCCACTATCCAAGGACGGCTCCTTCGCTGGTGAGCACATCTACACCCGGATCCCAGGTGTTGTTGCTCAGATCAACGCTTTTAACTTCCCGATCTGGGGCATGCTGGAGAAGTTCGCCCCCGCATTTGTTGCCGGTGTGCCAACCTTGGTCAAGCCAGCCACCCCGACCGGGTACCTGACCGAAGCTGTGGTCCGCATGATGGTTGAATCAGGCATCCTGCCGGAAGGCTCCATCCAGCTGATCTCCGGTTCGGCCCGGGACTTGCTGGATCACATGGACTACCGTGACATGGTGGCCTTTACCGGTTCTGCATCAACGGCCAACGCTTTGAAGGCACACAAGAACGTTGTGGAAGGCGGCGTCCGTTTCACAGCGGAAACTGACTCGCTGAACGCAGCCATTCTTGGCCCAGACGCCACCGAAGACTCAGAAGAATTCAAGGCCTTCATCCGCGTCCTCGTGACCGAAATGACCGCCAAGGTCGGCCAGAAGTGTACTGCGATCCGCCGCGTGCTCGTACCAAAGGGTATGGAAGATGCAGTCGTGAAGGCAGCCGGGGCACGTATCGAAGACAAGATCGTTTTGGGCGACCCGCGTGCTGAAGGCGTCACCATGGGTGCGCTTGCTTCCACGGACCAGCTCAAAGACGTAAAGGGAGCGGTCGAAAAGCTGATTGCCGCCGGTGGCGAGCTCGCCTACGGCTCGCTGGAAGCGCCAGCAGCCCTCACCGCAGCCGGAACAAAAGAAGTTGTAGCTGACGGCGCCTTCATGAGCCCGGTCATCCTGAAATGGGCTGATGCGGATGCTGATGCCGTACACAGCACCGAAGCTTTCGGCCCAGCAACCTCCGTACTGACCTACGAAGACCTTGACGATGCCGTCCGCCTGGCTGCCCGCGGCGAAGGCTCGCTGGTCGCCACCGTGTGCTCCAATGACCCGCAAACCGTACAACAGCTGACCGTTGGCATCGCCGGACACCACGGCCGCGTCCACGTGTTGAACCGCGAAAACCAGTTCACCACCACCGGCCACGGCTCGCCCGTGCCGCACTTGGTTCACGGTGGCCCGGGCCGCGCTGGTGGCGGCGAAGAGCTGGGCGGCATCCGCTCGGTCAAGCACCACATGCAGCGCACCGCCATCCAGGGTTCGCCCAACATGCTGACCGCCATCACCGGTGTCTGGCACACCGGCGCAGACCAGCAGATCGCCGGCTGCGAGAAGTACGGTGCCCAGCCAGGCAACATCCACCCGTTCCGCAAGCCGCTGGACGAGCTGAAGATCGGCGACGCGCTCGCCTCCGACCTGCGCTTGGTGACCATTGAAGACATCACCGACTTCGCCAACGAAACCGGTGACACCTTCTACGCCCACACCGATGAAGAAGCCGCCAAGGCCAACCCGTTCTTCCCAGCACGCGTGGCCCACGGCTACCTGCTCGTTTCCTGGGGCGCCGGCCTGTTCGTCTCCCCAGCCCCTGGCCCGGTCCTGGCCAACTACGGCTTGGAAAACCTGCGCTTCATCACCCCGGTGCCGGCAGGTGACTCCATCCGCATCACCCTGACCGCCAAGCAGATCACCCCGCGCGTGACTGACGAATACGGTGAGGTTCGCTGGGATGCTGTCATTCACAACCAGCGCGACGAAATCGTGGCCACCTACGATGTCCTGACCCTAGTGACCAAGGAATGGCCAGAAATGTACCCGAAGGACAAGGAAGCCATCACCAAGTAAGCCACTGGTGACGGGCGCCAACTAGCAGAAGGCCTCCGCCAGCAACCGGGAGTACGACTCCTTGGGCAGCTGACGGAGGCCTTTTTATGCCCACGGGTATCGCGGTGAGGCCGGTGAGTGTAGGCTCAGAAAATCCACCACTATCAGTAACGAGGAAAACGATGTCCCAGAACTGGGAAGGCGAAAAGCTGAGCGATATGGTGTTCCAGCCGTTTCCGCCCGTGACTTCGGAGCAGGTGCTGGCGGCCTTCGATTCGATATCACCAGAAATCCTTGACTATGGCCCCATCAGGTTTATTGCGCTGCGGGGAGCACCGCCCACCTGCGGTGGAGCATATCTACGAGGAGTTCCCCACCCTGAAGTGGTTCGAGGCGGTAGAACGGCCACGGTTGGCGCACCCATAGTCACCCTGTTGGGCGCTCCCGCCTGACAACTGGGCCTGCAGTGGCATGCATTGTCCGGAATCAGCCCAGCCGATAGCGTTGAGCCATAGCAGTAGCACAGTACCTCACCGTTGACTTCCTGACCCCGGGAATCCTGGCTTGGGTTGCCCTGGCGAACTACCAAACCAACATCGAACGCAAGTATCAGGCCACACACCACAACCCGACACCCTAATGATCTAGACAAAATCGTCATGATCATGGATCATACGTGAATTCATTCAACAAAGGTGGGGGATTCAGCAAGCTTTTCCGCGTTTAGCGGGGTGCGCGTGTGCAGAAATGCTTTGGAGTGATATTCTTCACATTAACTTTCGATAGTTACCCACCAGAAACGGCTCGACAGAAAGTCAGATCACCGTGAAGAAATTCATTCGCACCCGCGCAGCGAAGGGCCTTGCCGTCCTGAGCATTGCCGCGCTCGCACTCACCGGTTGCACCACCACAGGCGACAACAACGAGGGCAATAACAACAACGCCGGCGGTGAGTCCGGCACCGCCGATTCGCTGCTGGTTGGCACCACCGACAAGGTCACGGTCCTGGACCCTGCAGGTTCCTACGACAACGGCTCCTACTTCGTGATGGTCCAGGTCTTCCCATTCCTGACCACCTACAAGCCGGGCACCTCGGAGATTGAGAATGGCATCGCTGAAAGCGCCGAATTCACCTCGGACACCGAGTACACCGTCAAGCTGAAGAAGGACCTGAAGTTCGCCAACGGAAACACCCTGGACAGCTCGGATGTGAAGTTTTCCTTCGACCGCCAGCTGAAGATCGCCGATGCCAACGGTCCTTCCTCGCTGCTGAGCGCCATCGAATCTGTCGAGACCCCGGATGCAGACACCGTTGTCTTCAAACTCAACCGCGAGAACGATCAGACCTTCCCGCTGATCCTGGCTGGCCCTGCCGGTCCGATCGTGGATGAGGAAGTCTTCGACGCGGACAAGATCACCGATGACAACACCATCGTGCAAGAAAAGGCCTTCGGCGGTCCGTACCAAATCGACACCTACAACTTCAACCAGGTGATCGACTACAAGGCCAACCCGAACTACGCCGGCGCCGGTGAAGGAGCCAAAACTCCGAACATCACCATGAAGTACTACGCCGACGCCAACAACATGAAGTTGGATGTGCAGAAGGGCGACATCGACGTTGCCTGGCGTTCCTTCTCCGCCACGGACATTGAGGACCTCGAGTCCAAGGACAACCTGACCGTCCACAAGGGCCCGGGTGGCGAGATCCGCTACATCGTCTTCAACTTTGACACCATGCCGTACGGTGCCAAGACCGATGAGGCTGACCCAGCCAAGGCCAAGGCCGTCCGCCAGGCCGCCGCCAACCTGATCGACCGCGAGGCGCTCGGCGAGAACGTCTACAAGGGCACCTTCAAGCCACTGCAGTCCTACGTGCCAGAGGGCATGGCCGGTGCTAACGAGGCGCTGAAGGGCCTCTACGGCGACGGTAGCGGCGCCCCGGATGCCGCCAAGGCCAAGAAGGTTCTGGAGGACGCCGGCGTCAGCACCCCGGTGGAGCTGAAGCTGCAGTACAACCCGGACCACTACGGCCCATCCTCCGGTGACGAATACGCCCAGGTGAAGTCCCAGCTGGAGAAGGACAACCTGTTCAAGGTTGACCTGCAGTCCACCGAATGGGTCCAGTACGCCAAGGACCGCACCGCTGACGTGTACCCGGCCTACCAGCTGGGCTGGTTCCCGGACTACTCCGATGCAGACAACTACCTGGTGCCGTTCTTCCTCAACGATGGTGACAAGTACAAGGCCTTCCTAGCTAACCACTACACCAACGAGGACGTGAACAAGCTGCTGCTGGATCAGGTCTCCAACCCTGACGAGGACGCACGCGCCAAGGAAATCGGGCAGATCCAAGACAAGCTGGCCGAAGACCTGCCAACCCTGCCACTGCTGCAGGGCCAGCAGATCGCCGTCGCGGGCAAGGACGTCAAGGGTGTCGATGAGACCCTTGATGCCTCCTACATCTTCCGACTGGCTCTGCTCAGCAAGTAGGTACATACCGCACCACAACACCATGTGAGACGAGGAGGCGGGGCAGCTGCACCACCGTAGCTGCCCCGCCTCACCGTCCGTCCGAGGGGAACAACTCAACGCTATGACCGTCGCAACAGAGGAGCCGGAGGCCGGGCTAGACCCGGTGGCCACCAAGGCTCGCAAGTCCAAAGGTTCAGGGCTGGGCAGGTACCTGCTGGTCCGCGGCCTGCTCATCATCCCCACCGTGTGGATCCTCGTCACCATGGTGTTCTTTTTGATGCGCATCACCGGTGACCCGATCACCGCCGCACTGGGCGGACGCCTGACCAAGCAGCAGCTGGCCGAGCGCATCACCGAGGCCGGCTACGACCGGCCCATCCTCGTCCAGTACTTCGAGTACCTGGGCAAGATGCTCACCGGCGACTTCGGCACCACCCTCTCGGACAAGAAACCGGTCAGCGGCATCCTGCTCGAATACGGCACCGCAACCCTCGAGCTGGTGCTGTTCTCCTTAGTCGTCGCGTTCCTGATCGGTATCCCACTGGGCATGGTCGCAGCCTACTTCCGCGATCGCATGCCGGACGCGGTGCTGCGCGTCTTCGCGATCCTAGCCTACGCGACTCCCGTGTTCTTCGCCGGTCTGCTGCTGAAGCTGATCTTCGCCACCAACCTGGACCTGCTTCCGGTCGCCGGTCGAGCCAGTACGAGCACCGAACTGTTGCTCAGCCGGGTCCAGTCGCCGACCGGGTTGTACCTGCTGGACGCCATCAGGTTGGGCAACTGGGAGGTGGCCGGGGAGATCCTGCGCTACGGGACCCTGCCGGCCATCGCCTTGGGCCTGATGACCGCCGGCGTGTTCCTGCGCCTGGTCCGCACCAACCTGATCGGTACCCTCGGCCAGCAGTACGTGGAGGCCGGTCGTTCCCGCGGCGTTAGCGAGTACCGGCTGACCACCAAGCACGCCTACCGTCCGGCACTGATCCCCATCATCACCGTCATGGGCATGCAGATCGCCATGATGCTGGGCGGGGCGATCCTGACCGAGACGACCTTCGAGTGGAAGGGTCTGGGATTCCAGCTCACCCAATACCTGCTGGCCCGCGACTTCGTAGCGGTGCAGGGCATCGTGGCCTTGCTGGCTGTCATCGTGGCCCTGTCCAACTTTGTTGTTGACGTGATCGCCGCGCTCATCGACCCACGAGTGAGGTACTAATGAAGCGGCTACCCATCATCTCCCACCTGCTCAAGAGCTCCGGCCTGCAACGCGGGATGCTCATCACCGGTCTGATCCTGACCGGTATCCTGCTGATCACCGCGATCTTCGCCCCACTGATTGCGCCGTACGGCTTCTCCCAGCTCGCCGATGAGAACGGCGCCTTCCCAACCCAAGCGCCGCCGTCTGCCGACCACATTTGGGGCACCACCGTCGCCGGCTACGACGTGTTCTCCCGCGTGGTCTGGGGCTCCCAAACCGCCGTCATGGTGATCATCGCCGGCGTGCTGCTCTCCATTTTCATCGGCATCTTCCTCGGCCTCATCTCCGGCTTCATCGGGGGCTGGCTGGACCGCATCCTCGTGGTCATCGCGGACGCCATCTACGCGTTCCCCACCCTGCTGCTGGCCATCGTGATGTCCATCGTGATCTCCGGCGGCCAATCCAGCGCCATGGGCGGCATCCTCGCGGCCGCATTTTCCATCACCGTGGTGTTCATCCCGCAGTACTACCGGGTCATCCGCGCCGAAACCCTGCGCCTGAAAGTCGAACCGTTCGTGGAGGCCGCCATGGTGGTCGGCACCAGCAAGCCGCGCATCATCTTCCGGCACATCTTCCGCAACGCCACCCGATCACTGCCGCTGATCTTCACCCTCAACTCCTCCGAGGCCATCCTGACCCTCGCCGGTCTTGGCTTCCTCGGCTTCGGTATCGAACCCACCGCCGCTGCCGAATGGGGCTACGACCTAAACAAGGCGCTCTCGGACACCACCAGTGGTATCTGGTGGACCGGGTTGTTCCCCGGCCTAGCCATCGTGCTCACGGTGCTGGGGATCACCCTGGTGGGCGAATCCATCAACGACTTGAATGACCCACGCTTGCGTGGCCGCAAGCGGCTGGAGGTAGCCAAGACGGCTACTACTGCAGAGGAGGCTCGGGCATGAGCACAGAAACGCAACCACTGCTCTCCATCCAAGAACTCAACGTAAACTTCGCCACCGACGCCGGCACCGTACACGCGGTCAAACAGACCAGCATCGATGTGCAGCCGGGCGAGGTCATGGCCGTGGTGGGTGAATCCGGTTCCGGCAAAACCGTCACCGCCAAGACCGTGTTGAAGCTGCTGCCGGAAACCGCCTACACCTCCGGCGCCGTGCTAGTGAACGGCCGCGACGTGTTGTCACTGAGCGGCCACCAACTGCGGGAGCTACGCGGCAAGGACGCCGCTATGGTCTTCCAAGAACCCTCCACGGCGCTCAACCCGGTCTACACCATTGGCTGGCAGATCGCCGAGGGGTTGCGGGCGCACGATCGCAAGCTGACCAAGAAGCAGGCCAAAGCCAAGGCCATCGAGGTGCTCACCAAGGTGGGCATCCCGGATGCCGAAAACCGGGTGAACTACTACCCGCACCAGTTCTCCGGCGGCCAGAAGCAGCGCATCGTGATCGCCATGGCGCTGGCCTTGGATGCCAAGCTGATTCTGGCTGATGAGCCAACCACCGCACTGGATGTCACCGTCCAGGCAGAGATTCTAGACCTGCTGCGCCACGTCAAAGACGAGTTCGGTGCCGCAGTGCTGCTGATCACTCACAACATGGGTGTGGTCGCCGACTTGGCGGACCGGGTCACCGTGATGTTCAACGGCGAGGTCGTGGAAAGCGCGCCAGTGCGGGAGCTGTTCGCTGAACCAAAGCAGGAGTACACCCGGTTGCTGCTGGATGCTGTGCCGCACCTAGGCCGTGACTCGGCCTCGGCTGGGGGAGTGGTGCCCGAACGTACCGGCGAACCGGTAGTGGTGGCCCGTGGGCTCGAGATCGAGTACCCGGGTGGGCTTGGCCAGAAGGCTTTCAAGGCCGTCAAAGGCGTTGACTTCGAGTTGTATCCGGGAGAGGTCTTCGGGCTGGTTGGTGAATCCGGCTCAGGCAAGACCACCATTGGGCGCGCGATCGCCGGCCTGACCCGAGCATCCGGAGGTTCACTGAAAGTGCTGGGCCAAGAGATGGTCGGCTTCAAGGAGAAAGATGTCAAGCCATTGCGTCAACGCATTGGCTTCGTCTTCCAGGACCCTGCAGCCTCCTTCAATCCGCAACTGACCATCGGCGAGTGCGTTGCCGAGCCATTGGCCGTGCACCGGCGTGAGCTGAAACCAGAACAGCGCAGAGCCCGTGCGGCCGAGTTGTTGGAGGCCGTCCAGCTGCCCGGGGACTACGCCAAACGGTACCCGCACGAGCTCTCCGGGGGCCAACGCCAACGAGCCTCGCTGGCTCGCTCGCTGGCACTGGATCCGGAGTTGTTGATTGCGGACGAGCCGACGAGCGCACTGGACGTTTCGGTGCAGGCGAAGGTGCTGGAGCTGTTCAAGGAGCTTCAAGCAGAACTCGGCTTCGCGACCGTGTTCATCAGTCATGACCTTGCTGTGGTGGACATGCTGGCCCATCGGATCGGCGTGCTGTACCACGGTGAACTGGTCGAGGTGGGTATCGGGTCTCAGATCCTCAACGAGCCCAAACACCCCTACACGCAGCGGTTGATCGGCTCGCTGCCCGTACCGGACCCTGTCGAACAGGAACAACGTCGGCTGGCCAGACTGCAGCAGAGCAACACCGTCTAACTCCGTGCAAGTTCGTGTACACCTACTTTGTGGGAGGGCATGGAAGGCCAGATCATCTAGTGCTCATCACTAAGGAGCAGAACACCCAGATCCGCGACAAGCGTGCAGGCTCGCACGGTGACGGCCTGCTGCCCTTCACAGACCTCATCTACTGCACGCTCACTACCTAAACAAGGGCGAGGAGTCACGGGCGCGTTTCAGGGTTCAAAAGAAAGTAAGCATGCAAGCCTGACGCGACTATGAGCAAGACTGGACTCCCCAACCTGTAACCAAATAATTCTGCTAAGACCTGCCGGGGTGGCCGTAAGATCGCGGCTGCCCCACCACCCCCTCTGGCTAGGGGGTGCTTCTATGGTTTTCGTCAAGCTGCTGGTGCAAGTTGTGTGGAGCGGGATTCGTAGAAGGTGCCGTCTCTGAGCATGGCGAATAGGACATCCGAGCGGCGTCGGGCCAGTGCGAGGATGGCTTGGTTATGGCGTTTGCCTTGGGCTCGTTTCTTGTCATAGTAAGCTCGGGATGCTGGATCGGCTTTGATGGATGCGAAGGCTGATAGGAATAACACCCGTTTTAGAACTTTATTGCCGCGCCTTGATGATGTTTCGCCACGAATAGAAGTACCAGAGCGGCGTGTGACTGGTGCGATGCCGGCATATGATGCTAGGTGTGCTGCGGATTTGAAGTCTTTGCCCACGACTTCGGTGAGGATTCGGGCAGCAGTCCTGACCCCTACTCCTGGCATGGAGGTCAGGACTTGGGTGAGAGGGTGAGCATCAACTACTAACAAGATCTCGGCTTCAATATCTGTGCGCTGTTGAGCCAATTGTTGCAACTGAGCCGCTAGGCGACCAATGATATGTTCAGCGGCTTGAGTGCCGGTCACCACGGTCGTCTGCTCGGTTAACGCACGAAAGATCTCCTCGGTCAACCGTGTTGCCATCCGCGGTGCCCGTTTCTTCAACCGTGTTTTCACATGACCTTTGCCAGCACGCTTGAGCGCTGCAGGTGTTGGGTATCTGCCCAGCAGATCGACTACGGCAGGGTATGCAAGCCGTGGGCCTAGCACCTGTTCTAGTGATGGATGGATCTGGGTCAGCAGCCCACGCAGACGGTTGCGCACTTGTGTCAGTTGTGCGGCTAGGTCATCGTCAAAACCACACAGCATTGACAGCTCAGCGATATGCTCTTCTGCCATCGTGATACCACGCAGGGTGTGAGGCATGGTGCGTGCTGTTTCAGCGATGATATAGGCGTCTCGGGCATCAGTTTTGGCCTGTCCTGGGTGTAAATCCGCGACACGCCGCATGGTGAGCCCTGGCAAATATGCCACCTGAACGTTCATGTGCTGAGCTACTGCCACAACAAGTGCACCGATAGTTTTAGGCTGATCGACCACGACCAACAGCTCGCCGTGTTTGGCGCTAAGATCCTTCAAAAGTTCCTGAATCTTGGGTTCAGATTGTGGCAACGGCCGATCGTGCACGATGTTGCCATCGTGATTGACTGCGGTGGCGTGATGTTCAGTTTTGCCGACATCAACGCCTAAAAATATCTGATGAATGCCCATGGTCACCTTCTCAGTCAGATTCCAACAAAAAACTTAGGTGACCAATGATTCGTGCGCTCACATCCACGTTACAAAGACCCACAACAGTTTCAGGCGTGCTTCTATTAGCGATCCGAACGAACCAGACTGGTTTCGGTGACTACACCCCCCGAATCATCAACGACTGGGGGCAACCATCATGCCGGAACCAGCTGGTGACCTACACTGCATATCCTGCCGGAAAACAGTGACACCTAAAAGGTAACGGGGCTTAACGACAAGAGTGTTGGTCAGATATCCAATCCTGACCACCACTTGTGGATGTGAGCTCTTAGTCATCCCCGTCGGAGTACATACCCCGGGCGATGATTTGGTACACGTTGGTGATGAGCTCGTCAACGGAGAGCGTTCCGCCTGGTTTGTACCACTCGACGATTGAGTTGATGGTACCGAACACCAGTCGGGAGATGAGTCGTGGATCAATGTCGCCCCGTACCGACCCTTCAGCCTGGGCCATCCGCACGAGGTCCGCTAGGCGGTGGTCAAAGTCGCGCCGCCGGGCGAGTGCGGCTTGCTCCATGTCGGTGTTGCCGCGCAACCGTAGCAGCAGTGTCACGTAGGGCAACCGGGTTGCCAAGACCCGCAGAATGGCCTTGATCACGAACGATAGCCGCTGCACGGCGGAGCCATCTTTGGAGCGGCCGTCGGCCCAAACGCCTTCTAGGCCGCCGAGGGCTTCATCCAAAGCAAGGCGTAGCAGGTCTTCTTTAGAAGGAACATGGTGGTAAATGGCGGATTTTGAGATGCCTAGGTTCTCGGCCAGGATCCCCATGCTGGTGGCTTCGTAGCCGTGCCGGTTGAACACATCAACCGCAATCTGCAGCACAGTTTGCTGGTCATAACCGGGACGTCCGCGGCGTGCCGTCACCGCCTGCTTGCTTGTCGACATGTTCAAGGGACCTTTCTTGAGGGACAAATCGGGGCTTTTCTGGGCAACCACGGTTGCGGCCGCCCAGAAAAGCCCCCACTATTTTGGTCAGTTCGCGACTGACAGTTTACTTGTTATCGCGCAAATCGTAGATGCGGCGTAGCTTGCCGGATGAGCGTGCCAGCGAGCCTGGCTCGACCACGTGGATGGCACAAGATGAGCCAACGTGGATCTTGATCAGCCGCTGCAGTTCCTTACCGGCCTTCTCGCCGTCTTCGACATTGCAGTCGTCACGACGTTCGATCTTCACGGCCAGCTGGTCCATCCGGTCTGGACGGGTAATTTCTAGCTGGAAGTGCGGGGACAGGCCCGGGATCTTCAGTGCGATCTCTTCGATTTGGGTGGGGAAGATGTTCACGCCACGCAGGATGATCATGTCATCGGAGCGGCCGGTGATGCGGCCCATGCGTCGGTGCGCTGGGCGGGCGGTGCCTGGCAGCAGGCGAGTCAGGTCGTGGGTGCGGTAGCGGATGATGGGCAGCGCTTGCTTGGTCAGCGTGGTGAACACGAGCTCGCCTGGCTCGCCGTCACCCAGAACCTTGGTCGGGTCGAACGGGTCAATGATCTCCGGACGGAAGTGATCCTCCCAAATATGGGAGCCGTCCTGGCGTTCGACGTCCTCACCGGCGACACCAGGGCCCATGATTTCGGACAGGCCGTAAATGTCGCAGGCCTTGATGTCCATGGTGGTTTCTAGCTCGTGACGCATCTCTTCGGTCCACGGCTCGGCACCCAGAACTGCGATCTGCAGGGAGGTGTCCTTCGGGTCCAAGCCCTTCTTCTGCATGGCATCGGCGATGGTCAGCAGGTAGGTCGGGGTACACATGATGACGTCCGGCTCAAAGTCGTTGATGAGCTGGATCTGTTTCTCGGTCTGGCCGCCGGACATTGGGATGACGGTGCAACCCAGTTTGGTGGCGCCGTAGTGGGCACCCAGCCCGCCGGTGAACAGCCCGTAACCGTAGGCGTTGTGAACCTTCATGCCTGGCTTGACGCCGGACAGACGCATAGAACGTGCAAAGAGCTTGGCCCAGTCCTCAATGTCCTGCTCGGTGTAGCCGACCACGGTGGGCAAGCCGGTGGTACCGGAGGAGGCATGAATGCGGGTGACCTCGTGCATCGGAACGGCGAACATCCCGAATGGGTAGTTCTGGCGGAGGTCTTCCTTCTCGGTGAAGGGGAAGAGGCGAAGGTCGTCGAGTTCCTTCAGGTCGGAAGGGTGAACGCCGACTTCGTCGTACTTCTTCTTGTACATCGGCACGCGCTCGTAGGCGTACGCCACAATATGCTGCAGCCGCTCGAGCTGGAGGGCTTCCAGCTCATCACGGCTCATGGTCTCTTCTGGGTCCAGTGGGTTGGGAAGTTCAACCTTGTCATGGGCGGTGGTGGTCATTGGTTCACCTTTTCTAATGGGCACTCTTGCGTCAGTTTTTGGGTCGGGGAACGGTCCGAGAGCGACCGCGGAATTCCGCGATGAGCTCCTGTGAGCCCTCGGGCGTTTCTTGCAAGACTTGGATGTCATAAATGCCGCTACGGCCGAATTGGGTGCGTTTATTGGCAATAGCTGTCAGCTTTCGGCCCAGCACCGCTGGGGCCAAAAAGTTGATATCTACACCGGAAGCGACCGTAACAGTTTCGGTCTCATGCGCTGGGTTGCAAGCCAATGCGAAAGCTGAATCCGCGAACGCGAACACGACGCCACCTTGGCCGGTGCCAAAGCCATTGAGCATGTCTTTGCGGACCGTCATGGTGATGGTGGCATGACCGTCTCGAACCGCGAGAACGTCAACACCCATCCAGTGACTGACATAGTCAGTGGCCATCATGGGATGCAGCAGTTCAGCCTCGTCTTGGAGGCTGGCTGCTGTTGCCGTGTCTTGATTGTCGGAGGCCATGTGATCCCTCTCACCAGCATTTACCGAATGTTCATTAGGTAATCCTGTTTTGGCCGAATAGTCAAGACGTTCCGGCGTGTTACTTGGCAGAAATCCCAAAAATGTCGAGTGCCACAGCGTGTTCCCAAGCCCAGTCTTGCCAGCTCTTATGGCGGCCGGAGCCGCCTCCGTGCCCACCTTCCATGTCAATCTTCAGCAAGATGGGGGCTGCGGCCTGTTGATGCCGGCGCAGCAGTTGAACCCACTTGGCTGGCTCCACGTACAGCACCCGGGTGTCGTGGAGGTTTGTCACGGCCAATACGGTGGGGTAGTGCCGGTCGGTGATGTTTTCGTACGGGGAGTAGGAACGCATGTACTCGTACACCTCCGGGTCTGTGATGGGGTTGCCCCACTCTTCCCACTCCAGTGCGGACAGCGGAAGCTCCGGGTCCAAGATGGAGGTCAGTGGGTCCACGAACGGTACGCCAGCGATGATCAACTTGTAGAGCTCCGGTGCAAGATTGGTGATGGCGCCCATCAGCAATCCACCGGCGGAGCGGCCGGCGGCTGCGACCTTCTCCGGGTCAATCCAGCCGGTGCTGCCCATGTATCGGGTCGCGTCCACGAAGTCGGTGAAGCTGCGCATCTTGTGCAGTTTCTTGCCCTCGGTGTACCAGCTGCGGCCCAGCTCGCCACCGCCACGGATGTGGGCCACCACGTAGACCACGCCCCGGTCCAGCAGGGAGAGTCGGGGGATGGAGAAGCTTGGGTCGATAGAAATTTCGTAGGAGCCGTACCCGTAGATGAACATTGGTGCGGTGCCGTCTTGTTTGACGTCCTTGTGTCGCATGACCGATAGCGGGATCTTGGTGCCGTCGGCAGCTGGGGCCCACAGCCGCTCGACTACGTAATCGGCGGCGTTGTAATCGCGCACCGCACGTTCCTTCACCAGGGTGAGCGAGTCCTGTGCCACCCACCAGTCCCAAAGTTGGTCGGCGGTGGTGAAAGAGGTCAGGCCTAGGCGGATCAGATCGGAGTCAATGCTCAGGTAGGCGGCGCCCAGCGAGTAGAGCTCTTCATCGAAGTGTGGTTCGATGAGCTGTCCGAAAAGATCCTGGTCGGTGCCGGCCTTCTCGAGTTCCGTCAACGGCAGCACGAGCACGCGTGGCGCGGTGTCCTTGCGGGCTTCCACCACCAAGAAAGACTTGTTGCGCGCGGCTCCGTCGAGTTTCACGTCGTCCCGGTGGTCAATAATGTGCCGCCACCGCTGTTGGTGTAGCGGCTTGGCGAACTCGTCGCGGGCCACAAGGCTGATCGCGTTGTTTGGACCGTATCGGTCGTGGGTGAGTACGTAGTGACGCTCACCGTCGCTTTCCACGACCGCGTCCACGCTGTGCAACAGCTGCTGGTCTCGATCAATGTATTTGGTCAGGGAAGCTTCCGGATCCGTCAGTAGATAACCCCACGATTCGCTGTATTCGGAGTTGCCCACTGAGATCAGCAGCTCATCGCGCTGCTCTGTCAGTCCAAAGTCCAGCCACATGCTCGCTTCATCTTCCTGAAACAGCACGGTGTCGGTTGCCGGGTCGGTGCCCAAGGTGTGCACTTTGATCTGGTGCGGACGCCAAGTAGCATCCACCACCGTGTAGAACAGCCGCTTCCCGGTCGGATCAAAGGCCAAGCTATAGAAGGCGCCGTCAATCTGCTCGGCGCGCAGCTGCCCAGTATTGAGATCCTTGAAGTAAATGGTGAAGCGTTCATCCCCGGTCGTGTCGGTGGCGTACGCCATCAAGGTGCCATCTTCGCTGACGGTCAACCCGCCTAAGCTGAAGAACTCTTGGCCGGCAGCCAGCTCGTTGCAGTCAAGGATCAGCTCTTCGGCAGGGTCCGGTGCCGCATCCAGTAGGACCGGGGCCGTGTAGTCGGCACGGGCATCCCCGGTGTTGCTGGCCGGCAGTCGGTAGTAGCGCGGGTACTGCGTGTCCTCGGTGTTCCGGACGGTGTACCACCAGTCGCCCTTACGGGTCGGGGCGGAGACCACGGTCTCCACGTTGCGGTTCTTAATCTCTTCAAACAGTTCCGCGCGCAACGGGTTTAGTTGCTCCGTGGCGGCTTGGGCGTAGTCGAGCTCCTGCTGCATCAACCCGAGAACTTCGGGGCTGTCCTTGTCCCGCAACCATTCGTAATCATCGATGAAATCGTGGCCGTGGTGGCTGCGCGTCGTTGGGCGCCGTGGGGCGACCGGGGCAGCATTTTGTGAAGCATCTGTTGAAGAGGTGATCATCCTTGGATTCTGCCAAACTCGCCAACCGATAAACAACCACGGGTCGAGTTTCCTGGCGCAAAACTTTTCCCGCAAAACAATTGACGGGGGCAGAGCGGTTGTATATTCTGAACGAACGGTCAGTAATTCGGTAGTGGTCTACGCCACGAACGATGTCTGGCCCCACAACCTAGATCTTTGGGGTCACCGGTCAGCAGGTCAAACATTGGCCGGGGATACGCCAACAGTATGGATCAACAGTGAGGTGACTGTTATGGCCAACAATGAGGCCCAACTGCACGCCGTGCCTTCCGAAGAGGAAGCCGCCGGTCAGCAGCGTTTTGACAAAATTATTCAAGAAGATTCCCGCATCGAACCACGCGACTGGATGCCGGAAGGCTACCGCAAGACCCTGACCCGTCAGGTCTCTCAGCACGCCCACTCCGAAATCATCGGCATGCAGCCAGAAGCTAACTGGATTACCCGCGCTCCATCGCTGAAGCGCAAGTCCATCCTGATCGCCAAGGTGCAGGATGAGGCCGGCCACGGTCTGTACCTGTACTCGGCAGCCGAAACCTTGGGTACCCCACGTGACACGCTGAACGATCAGCTGCTCGAGGGTAAAGCCAAGTACTCCTCCATCTTCAACTACCCGGCCCGGACGTGGGCAGACATGGGCGCGATCGGCTGGCTGGTCGACGGTGCTGCGATCTGCAACCAGGTTCCGCTGTGCCGCACCTCCTACGGCCCGTACGGTCGTGCCATGGTGCGTATCTGTAAGGAAGAGTCCTTCCACCAGCGCCAGGGTTGGGAAATCCTGTACGAACTCTCCCACGGCACTGAAGAGCAGAAGCAGATGGCCCAAGACGCCGTCAACCGCTTCTACGGTCCCGCCCTTCAGATGTTCGGCCCACCAGATGCCGACTCGCCTAACTCCAAGCAGTCCATGGCTTGGAACATCAAGCGCTTCTCCAATGACGAGCTGCGCCAGCGCTTCGTGGACATGATCGTCCCGCAGGTTGAGGCCCTGGGCCTGACCCTGCCAGATCCCGACCTGAAGTGGAATGAAGAGCGTGGTCACTACGACTTCGGCGAACTGGACTGGGACGAATTCAAGTCCGTCATTCGCGGAAACGGTCCTTGCAACGCCCAGCGCATGGAGCGCCGGATCGAAGCACATGAAGAAGGCGCATGGGTGCGCGAAGCTGCCGCCGTGTACGCCGCCAAACAAGCACAGAAGAAAGCTGAGGTCGCCTAATGTCGAACGCACAGCAGAACGAATGGCCACTCTGGGAAATCTTTGTCCGCTCCTCCCGCGGTTTGTCCCACGTTCACGCCGGCTCCCTGCACGCCCCGGACGCTGAGATGGCCGTGCGCAACGCCCGCGACCTGTACACCCGCCGCAACGAAGGTGTCTCCCTGTGGGTCGTCCGCTCCGAGGACATCATCACCTCCGACCCAGATCTGAAGGATGACTTTTTCGAGTCCCCAAAAGGTAAGGACTACCGGCACGCCACCTACTACACCAAGTCTGAAGGGGTGAAGCACCTGTGACGGATGTGGACAACCTCGAAAGCTTCGGTGACTCGGCGGCCTCAGCCACTCGCGTCACCCCGGGCTTCGCACTGCGACCGGAAGACATCGCGGTCGCTGACGCCAAACCAGCCAACCAGGCCGTGGCCGATTACGCCATGGCGCTGGGGGACGACGCGCTGATCATGGGTCAGCGCCTGTCCGAGTGGGTTTCCCGCGCTCCAGAAATGGAAGAGGACATTGCCTTGGCCAATGTGGCCTTGGACCTGCTCGGTCACGCCCGCTCCTTCCTGACCTACGCCGGTCGTTTCAGCGACAAGACGGAAGACGACTTGGCGTACTTCCGGGACGAAGAAGAGTTCCGCTGCCTGCACATCGTGCAGCACCCACGCGGTGACTTCGGCCGCACGATCGCCCGCATGTACCTGTTCGGCTTGTACCAAGAACTGCTGTACACCGCGCTGTTGGGCTCCGAAGACAAGATGATCGCCGCGATCGCGGAGAAATCCCTGAAGGAAGTCGCCTACCACCGCGACCACGCCGAAATGTGGATCCAGCGGTTGGCCGGCGGCACCGAAGAATCTAAGAAACGCCTTGAAGCCGGGTTCGCCTACGACTGGCCGTACGTCAACGAAATGTTCACCGATTGGGACGAACTGGACCAGCTCGAGGGGGTCGCTGTACGCCCATCGACCCTGCGCGCCGAATTCGATGAGCGCCTGAACGCCCTGTTCGACGAGAATGGTTTGACCGCTCCGCAGATCCCACCATCGTGGGGTGGCGGACGCAAGGGTGAACCATCCGAATACTTGGGGTACATCCTGGCGGAGATGCAGTCTCTGGCCAGGAAGCATCCCGGCGCCACCTGGTAAGAAAACGGAACTGACATGACTACCACCCATACCCCGACCCTTTGGGACATCGCCGCCGCGGTCAATGACCCGGAAATCCCGGTGCTTTCGATCGAAGATCTGGGTATCCTCCGTGCCGTCGAGCAGGATGAGGACGGGACCGTCCGCGTGACGATCACCCCCACCTATTCCGGTTGCCCGGCCATGGATGTGATCCGTGACGACGTCCAGACCGCCTTCAAAAAAGAAGGCTACGAGAAGGTCGCCGTGGATCTGGTGCTCTCCCCAGCGTGGACAACCGACTGGATGAGCGAAGAAGGCAAACGCAAACTCAACGAATACGGGATCGCACCACCAGCCGCCAAGGCCGCTGATGGCAAGGTCTCGGTTGGGTTGACCGTCAAATGCCCACGCTGCCACTCGTTGAACACCCAAGAACTCTCACGCTTCGGTTCCACCGCATGCAAGGCGCTGTACACGTGCCTGGACTGCAAGGAACCTTTCGACTACTTCAAGGTGCTCTAAATGACGACCAACACCTCCGACCAAGAACTGCAGGGCACCGAGGTCCCAGCCTCCAGCCGGGCCCGGTTCTACACCCTGCCTGTCTCCAACGTCCGCAAGCTCACCGCCGACTCCATCGAAGTCACCTTCGCGGTCCCAGCCGAACTGCAAGACGACTTCGATTACCTGCCCGGTCAATACGTGGCCATCCGCGCGACCATCCCGGACGCCGACGGCAACGACGTGGAACTGCGCCGTTCCTACTCCATTTGTGCCGAACCACAGCCGGGCGAAATCAAAGTAGCGATCAAGAAGGACTTGGGTGGGCTGTTCTCCACCTGGGCCAACGAAAACCTCAAGGCCGGCGACGAGCTGGACCTGATGAGCCCAACCGGTGCCTTCATCTCCAAGCACAAGATGACCGGCCTGAACGACCCGGAGTCCATCGACGTGCAGCAGGGCGGGAACTTTGTGGCGCTGGCCGCAGGTTCTGGCATCACCCCGGTGATCGCCATTGCCCGCACCGTGCTGGCCGCCAATGAGAACGTGAACTTCAACTTGGTCTACGCCAACAAGGCGGCCATGGACGTCATGTTCGTGGAAGAGCTCGCCGATCTGAAGGACCGCTACCCGTCCCGCTTCGCGCTGCACCACGTGCTCTCCCGGGAACAGCGGATTTCCCCGCTGCTGTCCGGCCGCATCGACTCGGACAAGCTCACCCAGCTGCTCGACACCGTGGTCCAGGTGGACTCCGTGGACGAATGGTTCATCTGTGGCCCGTTCGAGCTGGTCCAGCTCATCCGCGACACCCTCAAAGACAAGGGCGTCGCTGAAGAGAAGGTCCGCTTCGAACTGTTCAACACCGGCACCGCCGACCGCCCTGAAGGCAACATCGGCCGCCCGGTTGAGGTGGACCCAGCAGGGGACAACTTCACCATCGACTTCAAGCTCGACGGTCTTGAAGGCTCCGTGCAGACCCCGGCCAACGCCCGCGAGACGATCCTCAACGCCGCACTGCGAGTCCGCGCGGACGTCCCGTTCGCCTGTGCCGGCGGCGTGTGCGGTACCTGCCGCGCCAAGGTCGTCGAAGGCGAAACCGAAATGGAAGCCAACTTCGCGCTGGAACCAGATGAGGTTGAAAAGGGTTACGTTTTGACCTGCCAGACCCGCCCAACCTCTGAGTCCGTCAAGGTGGACTTCGACGCCTAGGCCGCCTGCCACCTGCCACCCATACTGTTAGCCTGCAGCCCACGTAGTCCGGAAAAGATTGCGTGGGCTGCAGCCGTGAACACCACCCACCAAGCATTTGAGGAGCCCCTGAGCATGTCCATGATCGAGCTCACCATTGAAGACAACCTGGCGACCATCACCCTGAACGCCCCAAACAAGATGAACTCCCTCGACGAGCAGGCCTTGGCAGACTTGGGCCAAGCCTATGACGCTGCCGCCGCAGGCGTTACCGACGGCACTGTCCGCGCGCTGCTCTTGCGCGGAGAAGGCCGCGGCTTTTGCGCCGGCCGGGACATCTCCAACGTGGATCCCGCCACCGACGACGCCTACCATTACCTGTCCAAGCTGGTGCAGCCGGTGTTGAAAAAGATGGCCGAGTTCCCCGCACCGACCTTTGCCGCAGTGCAAGGCGCGTGCCTCGGGGTAGGGCTCGGGTTGGCGATTGCCACAGATGTTGTCTACGTGGCGAAGAACGCCAAGATTGGCTCACCGTTTGCAAACCTAGGCGCCACCTTGGATTCCGGTGGGCACTGGTACTTCACCGAACGCCTGGGCATCCACCGCACCTTGGACTTGATCTACACCGCAGATTTGATCTCCGGCGAAGAAGCCGTCAACGCCGGGCTGTTCTCCCGCGCGATTGAAGCCGACGAACTACAGGACTTCACCGCCGAGATCGCAGCTAAGGTCGCCGCCGGTGCAACTAACGCCTTCCGCGCCTCCAAGCAGCTTGTCGCCCAGGTCCGCGACCAGCGTCTTGGCCTCTGGGACTCCATGGAGGAAGAAAACAAACTGCAAGGACAGCTGTGCAAAACGGCGGACTACGCTGAAGGGTTCAAAGCCTTCCAGGAGAAACGAGCACCCAAATTCGAGGGCAAACCGGAGCTCTAAGCTGACACGGCCAGCGGCACGCTGAAAAGTTGCTCCCGCGGGGCTGGGCACGCTGACGGAACAACAATTGTTTCCAAGCGCTCCCAGCCCCGCCGGACAACTGCTCGTTGGACGTTTACTCCATCCAGCCGTTGATCACACCCATGCCGAAGAAGACCACGAAGGCCGCTGCGACGACCCACATCAGCGGGTGAACTTCTTTGCCACGACCTTGGAACAGCCGGATCACTGCGAACGCAACGAAACCTGCGCCCAAACCGTTGGCGATCGAATACGTGAACGGCATCAGCACAACCGTCAAGAACGCCGGGATCGCCACCCCAATGTCGGTGAAATCGACCCGGGTGAGCTGCTGCACCATGAGGAACCCAACGATCACCAGCGCCGGGGCGACAGCCTCGAATGGCACGAGCGATACCAGCGGGGTGAGGAACATGGCGCAGAGGAACAGGAAACCGGTAAGTACCGAAGACAAGCCGGTGCGGGCACCTTCACCAATACCGGTCCCAGATTCAACGAAGATCTGGTTGGAGGAAATCGAGCTGGCGCCACCGGCAGCGGCACCCACAGCATCAACCAACAGCACCCGGTCCAAGTTGGGGATGGTTCCGTCCGGGTTGACGTTACCGGCCTGATGGGCCAAGCCAACAGTGACACCCATGGCGTCAAAGAAGATCGACAGCAGAATCACAAATGCCAGCAAGGTGGCGGCCGTGAAACCAAGGTGCTCGAACGCGCCAAAGAGGGAGAACTGTCCGATCAAAGACAAATCTGGTGCGCTCCACGCATCGAACCCTGGTACCACCAAGGACCAACCGACTGGATTAGCGTTGCCTTCTGCGTCCATGGAGGGCCCAATGTTGAACGCCCATTCCAAAATATTGGCCAGCACGGTCGAGGCGAGAATGCCGTAAAGGATCGCACCTTTGACCTGGCGAGCCATCAGAATGCTCGTCAGGATCAGCCCCACGATGAAGACCAACACGGGCCAGCCCAGCAGTTGCCCACCGACACCGAGTCCGACCGGGACGGTGGTTCCAGCTTCATCCGGGATACGCCGGACAAAACCAGCATTGACGAAACCGATCAAGGCAATGAACAGACCAAAGCCCGCCACGATCGCGGCTTTCAGGCTCTCTGGCACGGCCTTGAAAACGGCGGTGCGGAAACCCGTCAAAACTAGCACCATCATGGCCAGACCGGCCAGCACGATCAGGCCCATCATGTCTGGCCACGTCAGATTGGGGTTGGTGGCAACCGTAATCGCAACGAAGGCGTTCACGCCGAGACCGGTGGCCAACGCGAATGGGTGTTTGGCCCAAACACCCATCAAGATCGACAGCACACCGGCCACGAAAGCGGTGGCGGCCGCAACACGGCCCAGGCCTAGTTGGTTGCCGGCCCCGTCCATGCCGGAGAGAATCAGCGGGTTCAACACCACGATGTAGCTCATGGCAAAGAAGGTGGCGGCCCCACCACGGAGTTCTTGGGTGATGGTGGACTTACGCTCGGTAATGTGAAAATACCGGTCAAGTGAGCGAGTGATTGACATGGCTCAATCATAGACCCGCTGGTAGCGAACACGTCATCTGGCGAAAACGTGGTTTCCTCTAGCGGGCTTCTTCGTCCTCAAAGATGATGTGCGTCTGGGCATCAACCACGCCGGGTAGATGCTGGAAGCTATCGAAGATCAGCCGGCGCAGATCTTGGTTGTCGCGGGCCCGTACCAAGACCAACACGTCAAAGCTGCCGCTGACCAGAGCAAGATGTTCGACTTCAGGCACCTTCAGGATCTCGGCTTTGAGTTCCCGCCAAGAGTGCTGCCGAGTTTTGAGCATCACATAGGCGGAGGCTCTTCGACCCGATCGAACAGGATCGATCGTGGCGGTAAAACCGGTGATGACACCGGTCTCCAGCAGCCGATTCATCCGCGAATAGCAGTGCGCGCGAGAAATATGGACCGCTTGGGCTAAAGCTGCGACGCTGATACGACCGTCCCGTGACAGTTCTTCCATGATCGCGTGATCAATCTCATCGAGCTGAACCGGGCCTTTCTTCCGCTGCGCTTCGGCCGCCGAGTCTGCCATCCACCCCACTCCTTGTTTGTATTTGTGGCCTGCACCACAGTTCAATAAGTTCTACTAGTATCCGCCGAATTCTTCATTCTGTCTACTAGATCTTGAATCCTATCTGAAAAGTTGTGCCGATTTGCCACTATTGGAGGAAGAAAAGTATTACTTCACGGAGGATCCCATGGAGATGGAAGAGACCTGCCGCAGGTTCGGCATCACGGCAGAGGACTATATGCTGCCGGCCCGCGGGCAAATTCAGATTCTTGGTGCCGACGGCTCTTTGCTGCCAGAAGAGCAGCAGGGCACCCAGCCCGGTCACACCTACCCCTTGCCGGACGAGGAACAGGTCATGGAGGCCTACCGCCAGCTGGTGATCGGTCGGCGCGTCAATGACCAGAACTCTGCACTCGTTCGTCAGGGACGGATGGCCGTATACCCATCCAGCCACGGGCAGGAAGCCTGCCAGGTGGCTGCGGCCATGTGCTTAGAAGAAGGCGACTGGCTATTTCCGACGTACCGCGACTCGGTAGCGGTGATGGCTCGTGGCGTCGACCCGGTAGAAGTGATGACCATCTTCCGCGGTGACTGGCACGGCGGTTTTGACCCGCACGAACGCAATGTCTCGATCCAGTCGACCCCGCTGACCACCCAGCTGCTCCACGCCGTTGGGGTTGCCCACGCGGCTAAGATGCGCGGGGAGAACACGGTGTGCTTGGCCATGTGCGGTGATGGAGCCACCAGTGAAGGTGACTTCCACGAGGCCTTGAACTTCGCAGCCGTATTCAACCTGCCGGTGATTTTCTTCGTGCAGAACAACGGGTTCGCCATCTCGGTGCCGCTGTCCCAGCAAACCGTCGCGCCGTCCTTGGCACACAAAGCCGTCGGCTACGGCATGGCTGGCGAACGCGTAGACGGCAATGACCTTGTCGCACTGCTGGCCGTGCTGAACCGTGCCGTCAGCCTCGCCCGCTCAGGTTCCGGTCCATTGCTCGTGGAGGCCCACACCTACCGGATGCAAGCCCACACCAATGCCGATGACGACACCCGCTACCGCGAATCCGACGAGGTCAAAGAGTGGGAAGCCAAAGACCCAGTCATCCGGATGCGCTCCTACCTAGAATCCACCGGCGCGCTCAACGACGATCTCTCCGCCCAAATCGCCGCCGATGCGGAGGACCGCGCGTCCATCCTGCGGACCGGATTGGCTGAAGAAGTGCCGGTATCACCACTGGACATGTTCGACTACGTGTACACCGAGCCCACCGCACAACTACGTGAGCAACGGGCCGTTCTGGAGGCCGAGTTGGCCGCTGCGCAGGAGGAAAACTAAATGAGCCTGAAGACGATGACGTTTGCAGGTGCCCTCAACCAGGCGCTCGCTGACGCGATTGAAGCAGACGATGCAGTGGTCATTTTCGGTGAAGACGTGGGCACCCTTGGCGGGGTCTTCCGCATCACCGACGGTCTGACCGAAAAGTACGGGCGGGAACGCTGTTTCGACACCCCACTGGCTGAGTCCGGGATCGCCGGGCTGGCCATCGGCATGGCCATGAACCACGCTCGGCCCGTGATCGAAATGCAGTTCGACGCGTTCGCCTACCCGGCCTTCGAACAGATCGCCTCACACCTAGCCAAGATGCACAACCGCACCAAGGGCAAGTTCAAGATGCCGGTCACCGTGCGGATCCCGCATGGCGGCGGAATCGGTGGTGTGGAACACCACTGCGACTCTTCCGAAAGCTACTACGCGCACACCCCGGGGCTGAAAGTGTTCGTCCCCGCAACCGTCGAAGATGCGTACCTGATGCTGCGTGAGGCCATCGCGTCGGACGATCCGGTGATGTTCATGGAGCCAAAGAAACTGTACTGGACCAAGGCTGAGATCGACCTCGACGAGCTCCGCGCCAAAGCCGAACAATTCGGCCCAGGATCATCCACCCAGACGGAAGGCACCGGCGCTATTCGCAAAGAAGGCGCCGACGTGACACTGATCAGCTACGGCGGGCAGGTGCCCACCTGCTTGGCCGCGGCCGAAGCCGCCGCTGAAGAAGGCTACGACGTTGAGGTCATCGATCTGCGGACACTGGTGCCACTGGATGATGAGATCATCGCCGCCTCAGTCAGCAAGACTGGTCGCGCCGTTGTCGTGGCCGAGCCGCAAGGCTTCGCCTCGATCGCTTCCGAACTGGTCGCACGCACCCAAGAGCGGTGCTTCCACTCACTGGCAGCACCAGTCAAACGGGTCACCGGCTTCGACGTGCCGTACCCGGCGCCCAAACTGGAGGAGTACTACCTGCCCAGTGTGGACCGCATCCTAGACACTATCGACCAGCTGCAATGGGAGTACGAATAAATGAGCCAGAAAGTCTTCAAACTACCCGATCTCGGTGAAGGCCTGACCGGCGCAGATCTGATGCAATGGCTGGTGGCCGTCGGTGACGAGGTCCAACTGGACCAGCCGATCGCCGAAGTCGAGACCGCAAAATCACTCGTCCAGGTGCCCTCTCCCTACGCCGGCAAGGTGCACCAGCTGCACGGTGAAGTCGGTGAAGAGATCCTCGTCGGCGCACCCCTGATCACCATTGAGGTGGAGCAGGCGCTGGACTACCGCGAAGAAGAACGCGCCGGTGCCAGCGCCCCGGAAGAACCAGTCCCGGACCCGGAAGAAGAAGGTTCCGGTGCAGTCCTGATCGGCTACGGCACCTCCGGGGGCTCCGGCCGGCGGCGTCGCCGGCGCAAACCAGAGGCCCCAGCTGCGGCAAAGTCCACAGCCGAAAACGCCGCGGCCGATGCGCCGTCCCAGTCCGAGGAACAAGCGCCGCGAGTAGTTTCACCGCTGGTGCGCAAACTCGCCCACGAGCGTGGCGTGAAACTCTCCGAGGTGACCGGCTCCGGTCCGGGCGGACTGATTCTGCGCGCCGACATCCTAGCCGCCACTGATACTGCCGCCGAGACGAGTGAAGAAACCGCGGCAACAACGGCACCCGCAGCTGCTGCAACCCATGCCGGCGAAACCGATGGCCGCACTGGTCTGCGGATCGCGAAGGTCGATGAGGTCAAGGGCGTACGCAAGCGCGTCGTGGAGGCCATGACCACCTCCCGGCGGGAGATCCCGGAGGCCACCGTATGGCTGGATATCGACGTCACCGATTTGGTTGAACTGCGTGCCCAGCAAAAAGCAGCTACCGGTCAGGCCCCAACCTTGTTGGCCTTCGTGGGACGCTACGTGCTGGCAGGCCTGCAGCGCTACCCGGAGCTGAACACCCGATTCGACGGGGACACCATCAGCTACTTTGACGGAGTCAACCTAGGCTTCGCGATGCAGACTGACCGCGGGCTGATGGTCCCGGCGCTGACGGACACCGCAGGTAAGAACATCATGGACTTGGATCAAGAGATTCGGGACTTGACGGAGAAAGCCCGCACCGGACAAGCGACCCCGCAGGAGCTGACCCGTGGTACCTTCACGATCAACAACTACGGTGTGTTCGGCGTGGACGGTTCGGCCGCAGTGATCAACCACCCTGAAGTTGCGATCTTGGGGCTAGGCCGCATTCTGGAGCGCCCATGGGTGAAAGATGGCGAGCTGTGTGTCCGCAAGATCATGGAGATCACCCTGTCCTTCGACCACCGAGTCTGTGACGGCGGAACCGCCAGCGGTTTCCTCAGCTTTGTGGCGGACTGCTTGCAGAATCCGACGAATGCAGCCATGATGCTGTAACCGGGTCACGAGTAGACCTTCCTGTTGGGCCATGACAATCGTTGCCCACAAAAGGGTCTTCTCATGGCACCATAGACACAGACAACCCCGCGATGATCACACGCGTGATCCCCTTAGGTCGCGGGGTTGTCTGCTGTCTTACGACAAGTACTCAGAAACGGGCCGGCCGCACGGTTTGCAGCCGCCACAACACCGCACCATAGGACAAGAGCCCTGGCCCGATCGATAGGGCCAGCCCTGCTAAGTAGTGCCACATTGAAAACGCGGCGAACGGGTAACGCAGAGCCTGGATACCACCGGCTAGGGCGAAGAAAGCCACCGCGGCCGCAATCAGCGCCAATCCGCCCAAGATCAGCCAAATCGATACCGGCGAAGTGCCACCGGGATCGGCAACCAACAACTGATTCTCCTGCGGACCTCTATTGGCTAAGATCGCCGCAGCCACCAGAGCCCACGCAGCGGCCAAGAAGAAACCGGCCATCATGTCTGCCGGCCGGTGCCACGTTTCAATGAACGTGCCTGCCGCCACCGCAGAAGACAAAACCACCGCAAGCACGGCAACCCACGGTCGCTGTCTGGGCCGAGCCACCAGGATCAACGAGAACCCGGCAGCGGCCGCAAAGACAGTATGGCCACTAGGCAATGAGTTACCCGTGTAGTAGGGGATACCGGTTCCCAAATCGGGCCGGGAGAATATCCAGTGTTTCAACACTTGTGCGGACACATTAGCGACCAAGAACATCGCCAGTGCAATCCCGGAGGCGAAGAAACGCTTCTTGGCTAGTGTGAGCACCAGAAACGCAAGAACCGCTAGGACAGCGACAACCTCCGGTAAGACGTTGAGTAACTGTTGGACCGGTCCGCGTAAGAATTGCATCCGTGCGGCAGCAGTTTCCCAGGTGATCGCATCGATCAACTGGCCGCGTGCGGTCTGCACGAAGAACACCCATGTGCCGATAACGGGCTCATCGTAAAAATGCGTGTAGTTGGGTTCGGAATCCGCCGGTGTCGAGCAGTGCTCTGGTGATGTAGTGGGTGAGGTTTCTGAAGCCCAGGGCGGTGCCGCG
>NZ_JBHLUB010000024.1:0-51115 GCF_042434215.1 Micrococcoides hystricis
AAACCGGTGGCGTGAAGATCCACACCGCTTGAACGAGAGCTACGCGATCAATCTATATGAGGCACAACCCGAGTTACGCGATCAAATTGACATGAGGCACTACGGTTTCTGCTCCTCTGTTTCTACCCCTTGTCTGGGGCTGGGGGCGTACCATGATGACACAGGTACCCCCGCGGCGTTAGAACGATGAAAGACCAATAATGAGCACCCCCGAAGTACCCACTCCGTACGTCACGGCCACCACCGTGTCTGACTTCCAAGCAAACATTTCGGCTGTTCGTGAAAGGATTGCCGCTGCTGCACGCTCCGTGGACCGGGACCCCGCCGAGGTGAGCCTGCTGCCGGTGTCCAAGACTGTTTCGGAAGAGCGTATCCGCACCGCGGTCGCAGCGGGGCTGACTCGTCTGGGCGAGAACAAGGTTCAGGAGGCCGAACGTAAAGCCACGAACTTAGCGGATCTTGGCGTGGAGTGGGTAGTCATCGGCCACCTCCAACGCAACAAAGCCAAAGACGTGGCTCGCTTCGCAACCGAGTTCCAGGCCCTCGACTCATTGCGCCTCGCAGAGACCTTGGATCGTCGCCTTCAGCTGGAAGGACGAGGCCTCGACGTACTTGTGCAGGTCAACACCTCGGCCGAGCCGCAGAAGTATGGCCTTGCCCCGGAAGAGGTGGCTGATTTCCTGAACAAACTCACCCCGTATCAATCCTTAAGAGTGAAGGGATTGATGACCTTGGCCGAATTCACCTCCGATACGGAGCGGGTCCGTGAGTGTTTCATCACCCTGCGCACCCTGCGTGATCAGCTTCGTGACAACGTTCCCGCCGGAATTGAGCTGTCAGAACTGTCCATGGGAATGAGCGGAGACTACGAACTGGCCATCCAGGAAGGGGCTACAATTGTTCGGGTCGGTCAAGCGATCTTCGGTCCGCGGTCAACCCCGGACAGCTTCTATTGGCCTGACTCCCCCTCCTCAAGCTGACGCCTGCTCAGACGCCAGCAAACTGAATGTGTAGAAACTTGGTGCTTCTTGAGCTCTTCGTCGAATCCGACGTCTATCGAAACTTCGCGGCTGTCTGAGGGCGCCGCCTCGACGATAGCTGTGCTGCTCGGTGCAGCATTTGTGGTCATCCTGAATGAGACGATCCTGAACGTCGCCCTCACGCACTTGATGGAAGACTTCCACGTCAGTGCGAATACCGTGCAGTGGGTTGCCACCGCCTTCATGCTGACCATGGCCGTGGTGATTCCCACGACCGGGCTCTTACTCCAACGTTTTTCCATCCGGTCGGTGTTCGGGGCGGCCATGGGATCGTTCCTTCTCGGCACTGCCTTGGCTGCCGCCGCCCCGAGCTTTCCGGTGTTGGTGCTTGGGCGTGTGGTTCAAGGTTTCGGCACTGCGATCATGATGCCGCTGCTGATTACGACGATCCTGCGTCTTGTTCCACCGCAGCGCCGTGGCGTCATCATGGGCAACGTCTCCATTGTCATTTCCGTGGCGCCGGCACTGGGCCCAACGATTTCCGGACTGATCCTATCCGTGGCTCCGTGGCGTTTCCTCTTCATTGTCGTGCTGCCCATCGCGCTGGCAGCGCTTCTCATTGGTTTGAGCAAGCTTCCACGCGCGGTGGAAAACGAGCCGGGCACGCTGGATCTACTCTCTGTGCTTCTGACCGTCCCCGGCTTTGGTTTCTTGGTGTACGGCTTGTCCTCGTTCGGCAACACGGAGAACCAGAACGTGGTGCTGAGCGTCAGCGCGCTAAGTATCGGTCTGGTCTGCGTGACGATCTTCATTGTCCGTCAGCTCAAACTCCAAACGACCGGTACTCCGCTGCTGGATTTGCGCACCTTCACCTACCGGGATTACGCCCTATCCCTGCTGCTGTTGGTGCTGTCCATGATGGCTCTGTTCGGCGTGGTCATCGTCTTGCCGATCTACATGCTCTCCATCCGGGAGCTGGATCCGATTCAGGTCGGGCTGATTCTACTGCCCGGCGGCTTAGTCATGGGTCTACTCGGACCGGTGGTTGGTCGGCTCTTCGACCGCGTGGGTGCCCGCCCGCTGACCATCGTGGGTGCTAGCTTGCTCGTGCTCGCTCTGGGCTCGTTGACTTTCCTCGATGTTCATACCGCTACCTGGTATCTGGTCGCCGCGCACATCGTGTTGAGTATTGGCTTGGCTTTGATTTTCACACCGGTCTTCACTGCTTCCATGAACCCATTGCCACCGCACCTGTACTCACACGGTTCGGCCACCCTGTCTACCCTGCAGCAGGTGGCAGCAGCCACCGGCACCGCCTTGCTGATTGCCGTATTGCAGTTGACCGCGAGCGCTGCCGCTGGCGCCGGCGGCGCTCTGGTGACCGGTATCGACTTGATGCCCGGTGTTAAGGCAGCGTTCTATGTTGCTGGCGGCTTGTCGGTGGTGGCGTTGGCGCTGACCTTCTTCATGCCGGGCAAGACGGCAGAACAGACTGCTGGGAATCAAACTCCGGCCCCGTAGCGTTATGGTTCATTGGTGTCTGGCCTGCGGGTCTACACTGATTTTCTGATTCTTGGCCGGAGGCTACGGCCGAAAGAGGAGCGCGCGCGCATGTCTTTACCGTCACCGCAGATGATTCTGCACCGCACAATGGGTAGTCAACGGGCCAAGGGGCACGGCAAAATTGCCCCCGGTACCGTCAAACGGATTCTCGGTTTCGCGGCTCGGCGCAAGACCATGTTGATCGCCTTCTTGGCTGTCTCCGTGTTGGTATCCGTCATTGGCGTGGTCACCCCGATCTTGGCGGGTGATGTGGTCAACGCAATCACCGCAGGTGGCCCTGTTGAAACCATCGTTTGGTTGGCGGTGGCGATCGCGGTATTGGCCGTCGCGGATGCAGCTTTCACGCTGGTCAACCGTTTCTTCTCTTCCCGGGTCGGTGAAGGGTTGATCTACGACTTGCGGACCGCGGTCTTCGACCACGTGCAGACCATGCCGATCGCGTTCTTCAATCGGACCCGGACCGGCGCCCTAGTCTCCCGCCTGAATACCGACGTGATTGGTGCACAGCGCGCATTCGCCAACACGCTTTCCGGTGTTGTAGCCAATATTGTTTCCTTGGCTTTGACCATCGGGGTCATGATCACGATCTCCTGGCAGGTCACATTGTTGTCGATTCTGCTGCTGCCGATCTTCTTGGTGCCGGCTCGTCTGCTGGGCGCGAAGCTTGCGGCCTTGCAGCATGAAGCGGCCAACTACAACGCGGCGATGTCCACCCGCATGACCGAGCGTTTCTCTGCGGGTGGGGCCACCTTGGTCAAACTCTTCGGCTCCCCGAGCAACGAGTCGGAAGCTTTCGCTTCCCGGGCCGGTCGGGTTCGGGACATCGGTGTGCGCACCGCCATGCTGCAGACGACCTTCGTCACGGCCCTGACTTTAGTATCAGCCCTTGCGTTGGCCCTTGTCTACGGTCTAGGCGGCATCCAAGCAGTACTCGGTAATTTGAACGCCGGAGATGTGGTCACCTTGGCCATGCTGCTGACCCGGTTGTACGCCCCACTGACGATGTTGGCGAACGCCCGGATGGACATCATGAGCGCGGTCGTCAGCTTCGAACGCGTCTTTGAGATCCTCGACCTGGACCCGCTCATTAAGGAATCCGAGGACCCGAAGACGGTACCTGCCGGGCCTGTTCGGGTGAGCTTCAACGACGTGCGCTTTGCCTACCCAAGTGCCGACCAAGTCAGCTTGGCTTCTCTAGAAGAAGTGGCGGTATTGGATCAACGCGGCGGCAACGAAGTGCTGAAGGGCATTGATTTCTCGATTGAACCGGGCCAGACGGTCGCCCTGGTGGGCTCCTCGGGTGCCGGTAAATCAACCATCGCCTCCCTCTTGCCCCGGTTGTACGATCCAACTTCCGGTTCGGTCACCGTGGATGACATTGATATTCGGGATATCAGCTTCGAATCCATGAAGCACACCATCGGTATGGTGACCCAGGATGGCCATCTGTTCCACGAATCGATTCGGGACAATTTACTGTTGGCCAATCCCGACGCCACCGACGAACAGCTTTGGGACGCGGTCACGCGCGCCCGACTCGTCGAAGTGGTTCGGGCGTTGCCGGACGGTTTGGATACGGTCATTGGCGAACGCGGCTACCGGCTCTCCGGTGGCGAGCGCCAACGTCTGACGATCGCTCGGCTCCTGCTTGCTGCCCTACCGGTCGTGGTGCTGGATGAAGCCACCTCGGCGTTGGATTCAACCAATGAGGCTGCGGTACAGCAGGCACTGGCAGAGGCCATGTCCGGGCGCACCGCACTGGTCATCGCCCACCGGTTGTCTACCGTGCGCAGTGCCGATGAGATCTTGGTGATTGAGAACGGGCAGATCTTCGAGCGGGGCACCCATGACGAGCTTTTGGCTGCCAATGGGCGCTATGCGGAGCTGTACCACACTCAGTTCGCCGCCCAAGAGTAGGCATCCGCGGTCCTAACGCCTAGAAGTCGTCGATGATGATCTTCTTCATGCCCATTAGCTTTTGGTAGGTGCCGGGTTTTGTCATGAGTTCGTCCATGTTCGCCGGCACGATCTGCCAGCTGACACCGAACTTGTCCGCCAGCCATCCGCACTGCTCATACTCCGGGTGGCCGAGAGTCGCTACCAGTAGTGGTCGATCTCAGCTTGGTTCGCACTCTGCACCAAGAAACTGCATCCGGGGCTGAAGGATTCAGATCCTTCCGCACCTGAGTCCATCGCGGTGAACCACTGATTCAGGAGGTTGAAGTCGGAAAACATCACTTCTCCTGCTGCGGCTGGCCCGGTCTGCACCGGGTAGCGAACCACGTTTCCGGCTGCAGACGGATTGAAAACCTCGCGATAGAACTCACCGGCTTCTTTCGCTTTGCCCTGAACATCCCCGCTGAAGAGTAAGGACGGGATCATGAAAAGACGAGGTTCCCCTGCCGGGTCAGTCAGCATGAGCTGCCAGTTAATGCCGAAGCGGTCTTCGACCCAACCGTAGCGTGCGCTGAATGGGTATGAGTCCAGTGGCATGCGGACAGTGCCGCCGTCCATGAGCTGACTCCAAACCCGTTCCACAGCTTCTTGGTCAGCTGTTACGTCATCGTTGAAGAACAGCGGATCGAAGTTGACCATCAGCGAGATGGCCGAGCCCGGAGTGAACTCGTCGCCGGCGTTAATGAGGTCGAGCTGATAGTCCCGCACCTTGATGCTCACAACAAGCGGTTTTCCCGCCAGTGGCTGTTGAAAGTCGGGCAAATCCTCGTGCGGGTAGCGGGCGGTGATTTCGGTGGTTGCGGGGATAGCTGCGCGGGTGAATACATCGGCGATCCCCACCCCGACTTCTTCGGCGTTGCCGTTGCACCAGATGTTGGGGATGATGCGCTGGGGTGCCAACGCGCGGATTTCGGTCCTGCCGTCCATGATGGGATCTTTCCAAGTCGTAAGTCGGGCGAGACTGAAGTGTCTCAGCCGATAAGTGCTTTCTTGTACAAGATCGCTGGTCTTCTCATCCTACTCCTCGCGGTTGCCGCCGTACATGAGCCTCGGGTGAGCGAATCTTAGCGCCCATTCTGTTCCACTGAGCACTTATCTTGCATATAGTTTGCAAATATAGTGTGGGGGGATGACAGGAAGGAATACCGATGTTTAAGAAGGGCGACCACGTCGAGTGGAATTCTGAGGCTGGCAAGGTCCGCGGGGTGATCACCAAGAAGCACACCAAAGATTTCCAGTTCAAAGGCCGCACCCGGCACTGCAGCGAGGATGAGCCGCAATACGAGATCAAGAGCGATAAGACCGACCATGTTGCTGTGCATAAGGAGTCCGCGCTGAAGAAGGTTTCATGAGCAAAGCCACCGTCTACACGATCGGCCACTCGACGCGTGAGTTTGCCGAAGTGCTGGCCTGCCTGCGCCGCAATTCGGTGGATACCCTAGTGGATGTGCGTTCCTTCCCCTCCTCCCGCAAGCACCCGCAGTGGAATCAGGACGCCATTATTGCTGCCTTGCCCGAAGACCTGCAGTACCGTTGGATCCGTAATTTGGGAGGGCGGCGGCACACCCCTGCCGGGGTTGCAAGCCCCAACGGAGGCTGGCGGGTCAAGGCGTTTAGCGACTATGCAGACTACATGCGCACTCCCAAGTTTCAGGATGGACTGACGGAGTTGATGGACCTGACCCAAGAGCGCACCCCCGCCATCATGTGCAGTGAAGCGGTACCGTGGCGCTGCCACCGCCGCCTGATCACCGATGCCCTGTTAGTGCGTGGCTACGATGTCCGGCACATCATGTCCGGCCGCTCCACCAAACCGGCAAGCCTGACACCATTCGCCGCGGTAGACGGGACCGAGCTCACCTACCCGCCCGGTGGCGATCATGACTGATGCCGCAGCCTGCGTCAGCGAAGTCGCCATGACCATTCCGCCCGGCAAGGTGATGACCTACGGACAGATCGGCAAAATCTGCGGACTACATCCCCGTCACGTCGGCAAGCTTGTCTCGCAGTTCAATGGGGACGAGCCGTGGTGGCGGATTGTTGCCGCCGACGGGCTGCCGGCCGCCTGCCACGGCGGGATCGCCCATGAACTGCTACTGGACGAGGGCGTCCCTTTCAACGGTTACCGCATCGACAAGACGTTTATGACTCAGCTGGCCGATCGGCTGGACTCAGGCGAGCTGACGTAGTGCCGCCGTTGCGACCACGAGGTCTTCCCACGGCATACCCACGCCCTTGAAGACCACCGGTTTGTCTGTCGGTAGCTGACGGTCCCCGCGGAGGACCTCGGCCATGGTCACCAACTGATCTTCGGTCAGCGCGCCATCTTCGATCGCCATGACCACATCCCCTGCTTCACGCAGGGCTGCGCCGCGGTCTTCAACAATGACGGTGGATCTGGCCATGAGCTCAGCTTCCACCTCACGCGCGTCCGGTTCATGGGTACCCATCGCGATGACCACAACGTTGTCGTACACGTCTTCCGCGCTGAACACCGGGGTCCTTGCACTGGTAGCGCAGACGATGACGTCGGCCTCCCGCAGCGCTGCGGTAGCCTCTTCGGTGCCGGCCGCCAGCACGTTACCCAGCTGCCCGGCTTCCGCCGGCGCGCGGTCCAAGTTGCGCACGATGAAAGTCACGGCGGCCAGCGGCTGCGGCAAGCAATCCTGCAGGGTGTGGACGTGTCCAATACCCTGAGGACCGGTACCGAACACGACTACGCGCAGGGGATGGTCGAAGCGGCGCAGAGCCGGCTGCACGGCGGCAATCGAAACTGCCGGCGTCCGCAAGGTGGTGAGTTCGGTGCCGTCCAAGGTGGCTTGCAGGCTCAGAGTCTTGGCGTCGTAGAGCAGGTAGCTAGCCTGGATCCGTGGCAGGTTGTGTTCCGGGTTGTTTGGCGCAACCGTGACGACCTTGATGCCCGCGTAGTC
The DNA here is from genome assembly GCF_042434215.1 of Micrococcoides hystricis. Classification (NCBI taxonomy): domain Bacteria; kingdom Bacillati; phylum Actinomycetota; class Actinomycetes; order Micrococcales; family Micrococcaceae; genus Micrococcoides; species Micrococcoides hystricis. Next base: position 7,430 of record NZ_JBHLUB010000024.1, read on the forward strand.
CCCAACCTCACTGGGCATGGTGAGGATCTGACCGTGACTCGTCGATGCCGGGGTTCGGGGAAGATCAGTTGCCGGATCATAACCATCCTGAAGGGCCTGCGTGAGCGCGGCGACTGCCTCCTTTGGTGGCACTGCGGCCCGCAGTGTTTCAGCATCTACCTGACGTATGTGGGTCATCATTTCTCCTTCGTTCCCGACAGCCTACCGGTTATCGATAACCGTGTCAGTGCTTTTTTCCAGATTCATCCCAACGGAAGGGAAAAGCCGACCTTCTGGCGCATAACCCACTGAAGGAAGACACACAAAAGCCCGTGCCTGGCGCTTGTGGCACTCAAACACGGGCTGAACGGAGGGTATTCCTTTGTGTGGGCCTCCATAGGTACTTCTCAAACCCTAGCAAGCCCCGAAGAACGTTGATTTCCCGTGTTATCAAGGGATCGAAGTCACAGCAAACACGTAGGGGTACCAACCTCGCGGCTGATTCCCGTGGTCCGATGCGTAAAAATTCGGGTCAGTCTCAAACCCGTTTGAGTGCCTCGAGTCGAGTCGCGCTTCTTGCTGGGTACGCCGAGGGGGTGCCGGTTCAGGAGCTGGCAAGAAGGTTCAACGTTCATCGTGCGACGGTGCGAGAGATTGCTCGGCGAGCGGGTCACCCAAGCAGAGCCCCAGAACATTCCCAACAGCTACGAAGTGAGGCGGCACGCCTCTACGCCGAGGGTTTCACCCTCAGTCAAGTTTCAGCGCAGTTGGGAATCGGCGACGAAGCCGTCCGCTCGGCCGTGGTAGCCAATGGGGGTACGATTCGACCCAAAGGCCGCCGTCGAATGAATGCTTGACCCGGGCGTCGAATGCTCACCTTCCCTTCAACGACGAAGGGAACGGGAACATGGACACGCTCTTGGCATTCACGACGGACGAACGTGCGGCACGGATCGCCCTGACCGTGATCACGGACCCCACTGATGCGACAACGGGGCATCTCATTGCGGCTCACGGCGCTGTAAGCACTGTCACGATGCTTGCCGACGACGCACCGGTTCCCGGTTTGGATAACGTGGAAGCTCAGCTGTGGCGTAAACGCTTGATGCCCCGGGTGGAACCACGACTCATCCATGAAGCACTCGACCTCACAGAACACGGTGGCTTCAAGACGCTTATTCCAGGCGATGATAACTATCCGGCGTCGCTCCACGATCTCGGCGACGGTGCTCCCTATGTCCTCTGGGTCAAAGGCGAGGAGTCGCTACTCGCAATGCCAGAGAGTGATCGCTTTACGATCACGGGTGCACGCGCGGCAACCAGCTACGGCGTCCATGTCGCGAACGAGATCTCTGCTGACCTTGCCAGTGACGGGAAAGTCATTGTCGCTGGCGGCGCATACGGCATAGATGGTGAAGTTCACCGGTCTGCGTTGGCGGTTGCGGGTCATACGATTGCGGTGATGGCCGGTGGAATTGACCGTCCATCCCCAGCGGGTCATCGGGATTTGCTTGAACGCGTGAGCGATGTCGGACTGTTGGTGAGCGAGCAGCCGCCCGGCGCCACGCCGACACGAGCACGGTTCATCGCCCGTGCCCGCATCGAAGCTGCACTTTCGGGTCCAACGACGATCATTGAAGCCGGTTCACGGTCGGGCTCGCTGCTGGTGGCTCAACAGGCATACTCGCTGGGGCGCGGCGTCGGTGCGGTGCCGGGGCCGGTGACAAGTGCCACGAGTTATGGCCCGCATCGACTCATTGCCCAGGGCGTCGCCAGTGTCGTGACCAATGCCAACGACATACGGGCACTTTCCGAGAAACAGCCGCCTTCAGGCTCGATGCCGCCACTCAGCGCCGAAGCATTCCGTATGGACAGATACTCGGCACATGCTCGTGCCGCTCATTCAGCTCACCGTGATCTCTGAGGCAACCTACGAGATCAACGATCGCAGTACGGATCGTTTGGTCTTGTGATGCATGTGTAGATAATGACGCGGATCAGCGCGCCGTTTCTAAATCACAATATTCAGTATCTTCGCCAAACATTTCCTGGGTCCTCTGCTGACTTCTGGCTCCGGTCTTGAGCCGGTTGACATGGAGACGCGCAAGCAGCATCAGACTTAACGGACCGATCCACAACATCTTGAGTCCGTTCCAAATGCTCGACAGGACAAGCACATTGAGCCAAGCTGGGCCGCCATCGTTGATGACCTGTATCAGGATTGCCGCGATCACGAAGTATGGGATCGCCAACAGCATCGCTGGCACGCCCCATTTGAGGCCGCGCGGGGTGCGGATCGCATCAAGCAGGATATTGGTCGGCATGTACCGACGCAGAAAATTTCGGGTAAGGACACTTCCAGTCCAGAGCAAGCGGATCACGGTCTCGTTCCTCTCCATCGCACAAACAACTCCGACGAGGCGATGCGTTGAAGAGTGACCTGAAGGATCTGCCACAAGTGGCGCGTTGGAATGAGAATCCGCCTCTGTCACCAGGATACGACGAAGCACTGACAGGAGGGAAGGTAACCCGATCGGAACTCTAAAAGCCCAAGGACATGACCGATGAAAAATACGGGATTGAGGTCACAACACCTCGTGATTAGCAGAAACGTACGACAGATAAAAACTCGGCTAACTCACTGAGGACGGACCGTCCGTCTAAAGATACAACAACGTGTCTGCAATGCTTTCAGGTAGGCGTTCGATAGCTCCAGATTGTTCACTCAACGTGCGCAGGTTCCACCATGTTGCAGCCCGAACTTCTTCCGGACTCGTTTTCCATACTTCGCTCAGAAGCTGTTCTATGGCCGCCATGTCTGCGGGTTTACGAGCACGCACCTTTCGCGCTGGGAAGTCAGTCTCACACAACACCCGTTCGCGAGGAAATTGTTGGATCTGTTCTCGGGACATCGCGGCATTCACAGAGAAGTACGCGTTGGTTTCGATAGCTCGTTGGACGTCAGTGTGATCACCGTTGAACCAGTGCAAGATTGCGCCGCGCATCCCAGCGTCATGGAGAGACTGCACGACCTCCGTCGATGCACCGGAGCTATGTATGGAGACCAACACAGGCTCATCGCGCACTATAGCGAGCACTTCTTTAAAGATGGACCTCTGCTCAGCCAGTGCGCCGCCGCGTCGGTCGAGCCCGATTTCGCCCACTAGAGCGAACGAACTGAGGAGGCTTTTGAACTGTTGCGGATCCCAAGCAGCACGGGCGGTAGAGACTCCTGGGTGGACGCCGAGTCCCCAGATTAGCGAGGAGTCGCGTCGGTTCTTGACCTGGTTTGCTTCATGGAGGCTTCGGGTCACGGCGAACACAACGGCGTTACCAAGGGCCGCGATCTGACTTGGCGTAACGTCCGGGGCGATGTGGGCGTGAGTGTCTAGCGCTGGAAGGTCTTTATCGATCATGTCAGGTCTACCTGCCCTAGCTCGGCGAGGCCACGTGCGGCTAGGTCACTGATGGCGTCCAGGTCTGCATCTGGTGGCCAAGTTCCCGCATCGATCTCGTCCTCGTCGATGCCACGCACGACTGCGTAGCTAATGGCCGCGCGGTCGCTGAATCGTCGCTGCAGAAGTTCGTCTCGTGCATTACCGACGAGATTATCGGATAAGTAGATCGTCGAGTCGTCTATTTCAGCTGCAATGAATGTGCCTCGCCTGGTTACGCACGAGTAGCACAGGCCGCAGTTAAGGGTCGAGTCGCCGCCTTTGATGCGACCACCGTCGAGCTTGCTGCACGAGATTGTGAGGCTGGCAGTCTGAACCCACCCTGCTGGTGGGCGGCTGTCCGCCACGAGGCGCATCTCTTCACCCTTGGTGTAATTGGCGAACGGGTTAGTTACGGATACCGACAGGCCGATGGTCTGGAGAAGTGTATTGATACGATAAAACGTCTCGGGGTGTGTAGAGCGGGTGGAGAGCGCACCGGCACGATTGGGGTGCAGGGGCAGGTTCAGACTGGTGAAGCCGTTCTCGGGTACGTATAACGTTGTCGCCTGGCGGCTGGTTGCGACAGCGACTCCGAAGGCCACGAAAAGCAGCGAACGGCTTCGACTGGAGCGTTCCTTCTTCTCCTGAACCTGGGTGAACTCAAGCTGGGTGCAGGAAGGTACAGATTCGTAGGAATCTTGAAGCCAGAAGCGGACTGCGTTCTGAGCTTGTCGCACTGCGGTTGCGGTGTCGTAGTGGCTGACGAAGAGGGGTACCTCGTCAAGCGTTGCTAGCAGGTGTAAAGCACCGAGGTATGAGTCGAGTCCACCACTGAGGAGAGCGACGGACGTCGCAACATCGAGTGATTCGCTAGCGCCAGAATCGGATCTGGTGGTTGGGTCCTGGATCAGGTCGATCTCCCACGCGTCGCCAGTGAGCCAAGAGAGGAGCTGAGCAAGTTGATTCGCCCCTTCGCCGTCCCAGGGAACCGGGTCAGCAACCTCCACGGTGAGATGAAGACTCCGCGTGAAAGCGGACGGCCTTGCAGAGAGTCGATCTGCGAGATACGCGGCTCCAGCAATACGAACAAGGTCGACGGCTCGGTCTGGGACGTGACCCAATGAAGGGAGCCACCAGCCCAGGCTAGTCTTAATCGTTTCAGTCTCGCCTCCTCCGGTCGGCCATCTCAATCGTTGATAGGCAATTGGACTGTCCTGCGTGGAATCTTGACCTGAGATGTAGAAGTGAGTCTGTGGCATGTTGGTTACCTCGCCCTCAATACGCGGATCGCTCGTTGAGCGAGGTCAGCGGCGGTTTGATGCAGGTCGTTAGCCGACAGGGCCGGGCCAGCATCAATATCAAGTGCTCGGACTTTGGCATCAATCCAGCCTCGCAACATTCTTTCGCGGGTTAAGGCTTCATTCCCGTCGAGTGTGCCGCTCGTGATCTGGTCTTTGAGCTCGACGAGTCCGAGCTGGAAGATGTAAGCGCTTACGAACCCCTTGATCGCTTCGTTAGCGGTCGGTGGTTCGCCGTCAGTGGCGACGATCCTCTTGACTTGTTCCGTAGCTGCCCGTCGGATGGCTCGATCATCGGGGTGTCCATCGTCGCCGATCATGAGGGCCACGAGTTTGCTGATGCGTGCTCGCGGGGTCAGTGAGTCGAACTCGGCAAGCGAAAGGCCGTAGTCCGCTAGCCTCTGAGTATCGCGGTTCCTTAGTGCGTAAGCCGCCCCAATCGTTGCGCCGCCGCGGGATGCTCCGCCAATGACCTGTCTGGAAGATCTGCTGCCGGATCGTCCAGTTCCTGCGGAGCGTCCTCCAGTTCCTCCAGCGCCACTTGCTCCTCCGGCACCTGCTCCTCGTCGTCCCGGGGTGCGGGGTCGAGGAATCGGAGGCACAGTGTTGCGTCTAGTCGAAGGGTCGTCGCGCCAGAGCGCATCGATTAGAGCTTGACCGACGCGGTCGAGATTCGACGCTGGCGATATCGGGTCGAAGAGAGTGTCTGAAGGTTGATCTGGCTTAGAATTATCAGTTCCCTCCGTTCCGTCCCCGTCGCCCGATGAGCCGAGTCCGGACCACGCGTCCCTGAACTCATTCCACGCGGTGGAGTTGCTGCCACCGTATGCGCCGCTAGTTCCCATTTAGCTGCCCCAGCTCGTCGCGTGCACTTTCTTGTGTCGAAGGGTGTAGCGAGGTATCTTGCGCAGCACGTTTCACAAGATTAACAAGCGCAGGCCGACGGCTGTTGGCAAGTTCGACGATCGCTCCCGGTGTGAGTCGCGCTCCCCAGCAGTGCAGCTCAATGCCTGTCGCCGCGACATCTTCGAGTGCAGCGTTTTTCCCAACCCACACGACTGCACCACGGATCACTGCTTCTGCGTCGTCGGTACGTTTGGTGGCACCGATCAGTACCTCCAGCGCCGCGAGTTGCTCATCTTGTCCCCGGTCAGCTAGAGCGTCTGCGGCGACATCGCGCACTGCTTCACTTTCGCTGAGCAGGTCATTGATGAAGGCGAGCAGGTCGTCCGAAACCTGCGCGCCCATGCTGACGTTGATAAGGCTGGCAGCGAGACTGATGTAGGGATCGAGGTTCAGATTCTTCAGGAACGGGGGCGCGGCGGCCCACTCTTTCGTTCCTTCATCAATGCCGTCAGGCAATGTGGCGTCCTCCCCCTCCTTTCCGGAGGGGCGTGCCCAACCCTCCCATCGGGCCAGAAGCGCTCTGCGATCTTGAACGGGTGCTGCAGCGAGCGTATTGAAGGAGGTTCTGTAGAGTTCTTCGAGCAGGAGCAGTTTGATCATCACTGATGGAGCAACATTCACACCGCGCGCCAGCGCGATGGACTCGCGAACCCCGAATGCGTTGAGAAACCTTTTGATCTGTCGAGGATTAGACCGACGATCAGCGCTCAAGCCCTCTGCGAGTTGGGTCGCCAACGCTAAATCCTCATCGGTTGGTACGACGTCCAAGTCATCTAGGCCGTGTAGCAGTGGCGTCTGGTTGGAATTCCTACGCGTTCGAACATGGTCTGCAAGTTTCCGTAGGTCGTCGCTTTCCATCGAACGCCCAGCAATCAGGAGGCCAATGTACGCCTCTGCGTCCGCTCCGGACAAGCGCGGAAGTGCAATTGGGAGCTGGACAATCTTCTCCAGGTAACGCTTGGCAAAGATGTCGCCGCGTCGAGCACCATCAAGGCTGACCGAGATAGCGTCACGAACCATTTCCTGGTCAGCGGCAAGGACGAACACCATCTTCTCGGTCGACAGGAACAATTTGATCGCTTCGAGCGTCGCGGTCACCGCATCCGGCAGACAACGGTCAAGATCATCGACGAGCACCACGACCCGCTCCACTTTCGGGATCAATGCCAGCATGTCCTTGTAAGCATCGTTGAAGCTCGCCATCGACTCCGGACCAGCCGGGTCCTTCGGACGGAATATCTCAGCGATCTGCTGAGGGTCTATTTGGAAAGTCAGAGCACCCTTGGCAATCGCGACTGCTGCACGGCTCCAACTAACCCGATCCAGAAGTTCCTTGGCCTTAGCCACAACATTCGCTTTGACCCCAGAGTCCTTAATCTGAGCCTGAATGCCGTGAAGGATCTCGGCAATCAAGGTGCCCTTGACGTCATCCTGATCGTCGTATGCCCACGGGTTGGTAGAGACGACGAAGCAAGTCTCGTCGTTCTCGAACTCTGCCTCGATGAGCTTGAGCACGGTGGATTTGCCGCCACCCCAGGGACTCTGCACCGAGAGCGTAAGGGGGTGAATCTTGTGTTCACGGATCGCTGCGACGATCGGGTCGACCACTGCGTCGAATCCTAGAAAGTCGAGCGTGCTGGGATTATCATCCCAGAGCCTGATCGTTGGGGGCGAAATAGCCATTGCCTGCCTCGCTCTCCGGCGATGACTCGGCTCTGCGAATCGCCTACTTGTTTAAGAGATACATATGGTCATCAAGTATCACCCATGGCCCTGCTGTAAGGAGGGAGCGACACACGCGGTGACAGTCGATTTCAGAGTCCGCGAGCGCGATTAACGGCGCGTTGGTGGTCGCGCCGTTGCATGGGCGTATGGATTTCTTGGAGTCGTTGGAGTGCGGTCTGTGCTCGGACGTGGGCGATCTTCTGCGCAGTGCGTTCGGGTACAGGACCTAATGGGTGCGCTCCGCTGATCTGGTACCGGTCACGGTAAGCGGCGAGCACTCGTGCTTGCCGAGTCCATGCCGTGGCCACTTTCGGTTCCTCTGGAATCGGCCCGATCAGGGCGACCCACTCTTCGCCGTCAGCGAGTGCTGTGTTGAGAACGGCGTCGGCGCGTTGCTCGATCAGCTCGCGTCGCTCATTGAGTGCCTGCCGCATTTCTGGACTCATGGTTCCGTCTGCGGGTGGGATAAGTCCTGCGATCAGGCGTGGCTGTTTGCGCGTCCGCCCTGACCCGGCTGGGCGGACGGTCGCTTTAGCGAGTCGGGCATGCAGTACCGAGGCGATGTCATTGGCATCCTCAACGCTGCGTGCCTGCACGAGGCGTGGCAGGAGCCGATCCACATCGTGGTGATTCGCTTCCGCTCGTCGCAACTCCGCCGATAGTGCACCGTATGCATCAGAGGCAAGCACGTCTTCGGCCTGTTCAGGCGTGAGGCCACTCGCATGTAGCAAGGTCGCCCAGCGGTCGTGTTGGGCGGCTTGCGCGATCGTCTCGTACTCCGCGGCGAGTTGGGCGATCGAGCCCCACTGCTCTTGCTCCGCGGTGATGGTTTCGCGGGCGGAGAGTTCAGCACCGACGTGTTGCATGACTCCGTAGAGCACTGACCTGGCAGTGGCATCGGTGTTATCGTCTGGGTGGAGCTGGCTGTGCGCATCATCCGGTCGGTCCACGGCGACATAAGCGTGGTTTGCGTTGCGGCCGCGGGTCATCGCGACGTAGAAGTTCTCCCGTGTCGTTGTCGCGGTCACAACCGTGTGCGCGGTGTCGGTCGTGATTCCTTGAGCCCGGTGTGCCGTGACGGCGTAGCCGAGGTACCCCAAACACACTTACCTGTGATCTTGCGCGTGTGCGCGGTACCAGGTTACTGGATTTGCACGATTGTCGGATACACTCGTGATGCGCGACTTGCGCAGTCGAGACCCGCTCTAGCGATCACTTCCTCCGTGGCGGCAAGAAGTCTCCGAGACGGACTCGCGTGTCGCGCGATTCAGGATGTCCAATGATCGACAACTGCTTGCCAGTCGAACTCGATAGTCTTGCCGACAGTCCAAGTATCCCAGTAGCGAGGGTCGTCTGAGTGCGGCCGTTGGCTGCGATCAAGGTGACCTACCTCGACAAGAGTCGGTACCTCCGCTGCCCACCCAAGCAGGATTGCCTGGCGTGGTGGCAACGACGGCAATTCGTGCAATAACTCGCCGAGCGAGTCAGGCACCAATCGTCCGAGCAGATCCTGATCTCGGTCGTTCACGATGCGGTGAAGAAGGAAGCTGTTGCACTGAGAGAGCACAGTCTGGGAAAGCGCAGAGGGGCGTTGCGAGGACAGCACAAGACCAAGTCCGAACTTTCTGCCCTCTCGCGCGATGCGTTCGAAAGTCTCACGGCAGAGATCAGCGCTGGTCGGTATATCTGCACTGCTGACGCCGGATGCTACGAAACTGTGCGCTTCTTCGAGCACCAGCACAGTCGGAAGAACTTCGCCAGTGATTGCTCTGACGTGCTGGAGGGCCTCCATAACTAGACGTCCGATCACTGCAACCGCAGTGTGAACGACCTCTGGGGCCAAAAGCGACAAATCGACGACAGCGACTTCGCCATTCTCACATTCTTCGTCTCCGAGAAACTTGCTGAGCCATTCCGCAAGGGTCTCATCACCGTCAGGTGCAATGATCGGCTGATGACGAAGATCGCCCAACAAACCTTTGACTCTCATTTGGAACGATGACGCATATCCGGCATCCCTCTGGAAATCAGGTGTCCTCAGCAGTGCTTCAATTTGAGACGGAAGATCCTGTGGGTCGAAAACTACTGGCATGTCCTCCGTATACTTCGGGGAAGATTCCGGCTCGCCTAGCTCGGTGAGGGCGCGACGAAGGCAGTCAAGAAGTCCATCAACCTCACTGCTTACATAGCTATTCTCTCCGTATTGGCGAGTCGAAGAATGGCGCTGTTGCATATCCCTAACATGCTCGAGAAGCTCTGGGATTCCGTCTTCGTCTTGCCAGGGAGAGAAGACCCCCTCCATGTCTTCCAGCACCAAAGTGAAACCCTTGTATCGCGGAAAGTTGAAATACGCAGGCATGTCGCTTCGCAGGATGTTCCATATATCGAAATGAGCCCGAAGCTCTACTGCTAGACGATCGATCCCCTCAATCTCTGGATCTAGACTATTTCGGAGGTTTCTGAGGGCGCGTTGAAGCAGAGGCCGTTGCGACTGCAAGGAGGCTCTGGTGATTGCGGCCCATTCAGCGCTTGACCAGGACCAAGCGGGAACAGTGAGCCTCTCTTCGCCTTGGCTGCTGGGCTCAACGCGGAGGACCCTCACGCCGGTCAAGTCTTTGAAGCAATCCTTGTACTCGCCGTTCGGGTCTAGTACTACGAACCTGGCACGCGATTTGTTGTTGCTGGACGCTTCGCGTGCAGCCGATAGTGACCAGCGGACAAGCCCAGCGACGGTACATGACTTGCCCGATCCCGTCGATCCAAGGACTGCCAAATGTCTGCCGAAGAGGCGGTCTGGATCGAATGCGACATCCGTATCGCCTGCGAGAGGTGATGTGCCTAGTACAACCTTCCCGCCTGCAGCTCCTGCGCTGCCGATCGCTCGGATTTGCTCGGCATCGGGAACCAATACCGGCTCACCTACCGACGGATAGGAGACGACACCCCGAACTAGTTCGGGCGACGTGTCGTGAGTCGACCCCCATCTCAGGGTCCCTAACGGGGTGACCGACATTCGCCGCCGCGGGAAAGGGATGTCGAGCAGCGTTCGGTCGTGACGTTCAGCCACCAAGGGCATCGAGCTATCTATGCCTATCCAAGTGACAACACCAACCAAATGACCGACCTCGCTGGGGATAAGCACCCATGAGTTGATTCGGGGAAATCGTTGCACGAGGCCTGCATCCAACGACGTTGCGCTTGGTGCTTCGTCCGATAGAGAGACTCTAATCTCTCGGGGAGAGACACTCTCCACTGAACCGATGATCTGGTTCTTGCGAAAATCGAATGGTGTGCTCATGAGCCCTCATTGTCGGCGTTCTTCGGCTCGATTTCATCCTCAAGTTTAGATCGCTTGTTGAGGTATTCGAACTGAGCTTCAAGGATTCGATCCGAGGTAATTGCGGGGAGCAAGGAGGAGAACTCTTCAAGGCCTCCTACATCCGGGCCCAAAAGTTCAGTCGTCTGCGACACAGGAAACAGAGTCCGGGCCTTGAAGGAATCGAGGGCGCTCAGAGGATCGCGCGAGACAACAACCAAATGGGTTGACGGAACGCGGAGCATATCTGCAATCACGCGATTAATATGACCATCGCCGAACCCGTAGCCGAAAGTGACCAGTGTCGTATTTGGGCGACAAACAGCCGCGGCGAAGTCGCGGAACAACTCGGCGTAAGGATAGGACAGGGTCTCAACATCCTTTGCCGGATTGGGGTAGATGACTGCGTTCGCTGCTGTTTTCGAAGCTGTGCGAGGCCCGCCGAAAGGAATCGAGTCGCGCCAAATCTCCCCTCTTGCGAAGCTCCAGTCGATAGAACCATGCAGTTTGGCGAACCTTGCCACGCCGTCGACCAGTCGGGGCTCGCCCCTAATCCCCGGCGGAGAATAATGAAGGTCCAGGTTGATTCTGGATGCGCTGAACTTGGGGTGGAGCCTGCCTTCGAAGCGGTCTATCAGATGTAGACCAAGTACATCGGCCGCGTACTCCAATAGCCGATCGTAGTTAGTCGTAAAGAGGTTCAGACGATCGCGTTGAGCTGGCCGCGCGACGAAGGGTCCGAGAAACTGTGTCAAGGCGCGCGCAACTTTAAGGGCTTCGCTGTCAGACTTCTGGTGGTGCTCCCAGATGTTTCTTTCGAAATCCAGAACTTCATTCAACAGGCTCGACATGGCGGCCTCAATGGCATCTCTGACTGAGTTCTCGTTGGACTTCTCACCGAGCACAGCGAGGCCATCCGCGAGCATCATGGCAGCTCGAATCTCGTCTTCAAGATTTACGTCTCGACCGACGTTCTGAGCCGATTCCTTCGCGTACTCTCTTATCCGAGGAAATGGCGCTTCCTCGTCTTCTGAGATGTGGCGAGACATTAGGGGTGGGTGTTTCCCCGCCATACTGCCCGCCGCTGCGCTCAAACCGTTGCCGATCAGAAGTGAGAGATGCTCGATCTGAAGTAAAGCGGCTAGCCACGCCTCGACTCGACGAGTCTGAACTGCGGTCAACGATCCTGAACTGTCAACCTGTAGTGGATCATCCGCGCCGAGCCGGATGACAGAGATCTGCTTGCTACCGGACATCTTGGTTCCCTTGCCGGTCGCTAGGGTTGGTACCACGCTTCGGGAACCCGAGGGCTCGGTGCGTACTGCGGTGACCACTGGACACCGTTGTTTGTTCGGGTGACTTCACCTGGCGGAGACCTCCTACCGGTGACGCGGTCACCTACTGTTCGCTAGATGTCCCTCTCATTCTCCCGCATGCGGTCAGCGGTCACCAGGCGACACGCACGTGAAGGAGTGACGTCATAGCCCGCGCGTCGGCCGCCAGCGATCGGGATTGTGACGATGGAGTTCATGCTCGTAGGGGTCGCTGAGCCGACGGGCTCGTTCTGCCATCTGCTGTCGGCGCTGCTCCTGCCCGGCACGTTTGGCCTCGATCAGCCGGGCGGCATCGTTGACGGGCAGTGCACGGAGTTCGTCGGCCTCGGTACGGAGCATAGCGGCCTGGGTCTTAGCATCTCGCACCACACGATGCGAGCTGACGCCGCCAATTCCGAGATCAGTGCGACGCGCTTGGTCGGCTCCGTACTCGCGCACCAGCATCGCCCGGCGTTCCTGCTCATGGCGTCGTCGTACTTCCTCGCGGCCGGTCCTGGCGGCTTCGACAACCTGCGCTGCCTCGGCCACGCGAGGGTCGGCGCCCGCGCGTTTCGCGGCAACCTTGCGCGCCCATTCGATGAGCCGATCAGGATTCTCAGGCGTGGCGCCCCACTCGGTGCTGACCTGCCCGCGCAACGTCTGGGTGCGTTCGGTCGCGGCCTGGTGCTCAGTGCGGGTTTTGCGTCTGCCGAACCTGCCTACGGTGGCGAGGCGGCCACGGGCGGCGGCCTCGTCTGCGACGGCAGCGAGGTATGCCGCGCCGTCGCGCTCGGCCTGGACAGTGAGCGGCCCGGCGACCTCGGTGCGTACCTGCTCGGCGGCTTCCTCGGCCTTGCGGAGAACTGCGGTGCTCTCGTCATCCTCAACCCGATGAGCGGCACGTTGGGCATCGAGGCGCGCGGCGATCTGATCCCACCGCTCCGCTTGCCGCTCTACACGTTCGGCCTCCCTGTCGAGTCTGGCGAGTTCTTCGGTGACGCGGCGGATCGGGCCGTTCTTGATGATGCCCCGCACTGCTTCGGCGGCTTGGACGGTGGCGTGGGTGAGACCACGGTCTGCCCGGTCGCGTTCCATCGCATCAACGAACTGCGCACGCGCATCCGCCAGATTCTCAGCGATGACGTACAGCCGGTTGTGCTCGCGGCCTCGGGTCATGCCGACGTAGACGCCTGCCGCGCTCGTCGCCTCAGTGAGCAGCGTGTGGGAGGTGTTGACGGTTGCGCCTTGGACGCCGTACGCGGTCGCGGCGTACGACAGGTGCGCGTGTTCACTTACGTACTCAGGTGGCAGGGCGACGGTGCGCGGGTTTCTGCGCCCGCTGGCTGTTTCTCGCGCGTAGAGGGTGCCGTCCTCAGCGATGTGCTGGACGATCCACTGTTGCCGGTTCGCTACGCCAAGCGCGGTGTCGTTCTTCCTGGTTTGGATCAGATCGCCCCGACCGATAGGCAGCTCGTCGCTCCCGGTCGCCGTAATCGTGTCATCGACCTCACCGTTCTCAACCCGTCCTGTGCGGATGCGCTCGTTCAACGTGGCGGCCTCATCGTTCGAGGCGACCGTGATCGCCTCACCCTCAGTAGCGTGCTCGGTGACGTGCTGCTGGGCTTGTTCCTCGTCCGCGTGCAGTGTTACGAGGCCCATGGCTGCGAGCCGGTCGAACACTTCGCCGGGGTTCTCCCGGTCGCGCATCGTCAAGGTGAGTGCCGCGTACTCGGCGTCGGCGAACCGGTGGAGTTCGGTCATGTCGTAGGTGCGGCCACGAACCTGGGCGGCCATGTCGAGCACGCCGCCCCGGCCGACGGCGGGGAGTTGGGCGCGGTCGCCGACGAGCGCGACGGTCGCGCCTGCTTCGGCGGTGATGGTGAGGAGGGCGTGGGCGGTGTCTTGGTCGAGCATCCCGGCCTCGTCCACGATCACCCGCTCACCCCGGCGCAGCACTGCATCCGCTGAGGGCCCGGTGAAGGTGCGTCCGGTGTCGGGGTCGGTGTCGCCGGGGCTCAGGCGTGTCCATACGCCATCGGAGTTCCAGCGCCATCCGTGCGCGTGCACGAGCGCTGCAACGGATGTTGCGGGGACGCCGAGTTCTTCGTGCGCGACCTGCGCCGCCCGCAGCGTCGGTGCAACCACCCGCGACGCACGCCCGTGCTCGGCGGCGGCTTCGATGGCGGTGCGCAGCATCGTCGTCTTCCCGCTGCCCGCCGCGCCCTCCACGATCACCAACGGGTCAGAGGATGCAACCGCAGCAGCAGCCATCGTCTGCCCTTCATCCAGCCCTGCCACTCGTGCAGCATCGGTCACGTCCGGATGCTCCAGTTCTTGCTCCGGTGTGGCGGCGGTGAGCCGGTCACGGAGCGCGGTTTCGGCGGCGACAACGGTGAGGCTGGTCAAGTGCGCGACATGCTCCGGCGTCGCCGCATCAGGTGGCAGGATGGAGAAGCAGTCCGAGACCGCAAGCTCGGTCGCCATCGTGATGAAATCCCGCAGCTCAGCGGGGGTTGCTTGCACACCGTGTTCGGTGGTGATGCGGGTGACATGCTCCTGCACCGTGTGTCTCGTCCATGCTGATGATACGGCGGCGCAGCGATCCAGCGCCCGCGATGCAACCTCCTGCACCGCAAGATCATCCAACAGCACCAGGCTCTGCACGGTGCTGCGTTGCGGCGCAGCGGGGTTGTATCCGGCGTCGCGGAGTTCCTGCACCCACCACTGCTCGTTCTTCAAATCAGCAGGCTTCTTCCCAGGCCGTTCGTGTGTCCACGCGATGCCCTGCAGCCTCGCCGTCATCACCGGGCCGAGCTCTTCGCCGGGGTGCTCGGCTTCCCATTCGGCTTTGAGCCGGTCAAGGTTGCGTCTGATCTGCGCCGACCGCTTCGACATCACCCCATTGAACGGCCGCAACTCCACCACCTCACCGGAAACCGGGTCGAGTGTCAGGCCGTGCTCGCCAAGGGTCTGCGCGAGGTGCGGGTGCGCGGCGATCACCGCGGTGCCGAGGGCACGGATCACGCCCTGCTGTTTGAACAACGCCGCCGTATCGAGCGCCCGCCACTTCCCAGCCGCCCGCACCCGCGTGCCGATCTGCATATGAATGTGCCGGTGCGGATCGCCCGCACGCGAGGTCTTATGCCGAATACCAACGACCTGCATCCGCTCGATAGGCAGCACTTCCCGTTGGTCGCGCGGCCCGACCCTGGTGACGGAGTGCTGGCCGAGCCACCGGCGAATCTCAGCCAGCGCGTCCTGCTGCGCAGCATCGAGCGCTGCTGATACCTCCGGGTGGAGTGCGGCTGCGACCGACAAGGACTTAGGGGCGTTGAGCGTCATCTCCGCGAACAACGGCGAACCCTTCGACCCCTCACCCGGCTTGCGCGGGGTGCCCATCGACTCACCCGTGATCGGTTCCGTCCAGTCCACCCACCCCTCATACTCCTCGGCGGTCAGGGAACGGGTGTCCGTGACCTCGCCGCTGGCGTCGAGCACCGCGTACTCGGCCACAGCGTTGTCCGCGTCGAGGTAGTACTCGTCAGCGCGGGAGCGGTCGGCCTCGACATAACGGCGCGCGGCAGCCCCGCTGCCGCGAAACAGGATCACACCGCCCTTCATCTCGACCTCCCTCATGAGTCGTCTCATGAGGGAGGTGCGCACGCCCCACCCACGGTGGCATACGTGCCTCACTTTGAGACTGAGGGGTGTTAGAGCCGAGGAGCCAGGCAGTCGGATTCTCAGGGGCAGTTCGTAGACTCGGAGTGTGCGGATTCTGGTGGAGGAAAGCGAGTGGGCTCAGGCTTGCTGCGGCATTGGGTTGTGTGTCGGTACTGAGACAACCGGGGATCTCTCTGCGGCTGATTCCACCTTGACACGGCTTGACGGCCAGGACTGGGGGTCAAGCCCCGACTTGGATCCGGCCTCCGATCAGACGCTGCGCGGCAACTACTCCTACGTGCTACGGGAGGTGTCCGCATGAACAACACAACCTCGCTGGCAGACCTCCTCATGCGCGGGCCACGGGGACGACGATTGCTCCTCGAGTACGCGATCGCGTCTGATCGCCTCCACGACCCCGAGTACCGTGAGGACTCGTTTAACGCGGGAGTCTTTCTCGCCTCGTATCATCTCGACCCAGGTAAGGGCACGTCGGTGCAGTTGATCGGCGACGTCGGTGCGGAGATTCAGGAGGTCACGCCCGCTGAGGTTGCAGCACGCTTGGAAACTGTGGCGTTGGCCGAAGTGACGCCGGAACTGTTGCGTGATTGCGTCGCCGAGTCGGTCGGTTCGGCAAGGTACTGGCAGGAAGCCGACGGGAACGACGTACTCGCGGCGACAGTCGAGATGCAGGCCCCGCTTCGCCGCGTCGCGGAGCACGTCGCCGCGTCTGTGCATGCCGAGTGGTGGGGCGAGCCGGTAGCGGAGTGTTCCCAATGGCAGGTGGAGTGGGATGACGCGCCCCCGCACGAGATCATGACAGACCCGATGGCGCTACTTCGCAAGGTGCGGGATCAGATCATCGAAGAAGAACTGGCCGCCAAGCGTGAGCGACCGTCGGATGTGACTGCGAACTGGAGCGGGATGTGGTGGTCGCGGCCACCGTGGGAGCTTCCCTCGACCACCAGAGCACTGTTCGACGGGAGTCCTGCCGGGTTGTGGTTCGTGGAAGACAGCCTCGGCTACGAGCAAGCGGATACCCGGCGGCTGGGGATACCCGCGGGGCTGCGTATCTTCGAGATCGACACCGCACAAGCGTGGGCGGAACTTTGCGCGCGGTTCCCGATCGAGGTCACCGCGCAGAAGCGTCACGACTGGTACCGCACCACCGGGCGAGATGGCGCTTGGGTGAGCCCGGACTGGGCGAAAGTCGCCGAACACTACGACGCCGTGCACCTCCAGGTACAGGCGTATCTTTCTGCGGCGGGAACAGCGATCCCTGTCGATGAACAGGCCGCTACCGTGATCGCGGGCTGGGACCCGGATCAGACGTTCTGGTTCACACCGAACGTGCGCTACATCGACGACCCCCTGCGCTGGGTACTCGAAGAGAACGGCGAACGCACCGACTGGGTGAGGCAGGAGAACCAACCATGATGATCGAAACACGATTGCGGCCACGTGTCGCGCTCGGCGCGGCAGTTGCTGTAGCGGCAGCGATTTTGCTGTCTGCCTGCGCCCCCTCTCCGACGACGACCACGACCGACGCTGAGGGGAACACTGTCACCGTTGATTGGGTCGACTACCCGGCGCACGCGGGCATCCCAGCAAACGATGTGTTGATGCTCTCCGCTGCTGAAGAGGTTGAGGCGCGAGCAGACGAGCTCATCGCCGAAGTTCAGGACACTCTCGAAAGTGAGTACGGCATCACTGGGTGGACGGTAGAAGACGAAAGTGGCTGGTATCCACAGGAAGGCAACGGGTACGGTGGCAAATCGCTGCTAACCACCTATAACTCTGCAAGCCATGAGGTGAACGTCACAATCCCCATCGAACAATGGGATGCGGTTATCGACACCGTTCGAGAGATCGCGGAACGGTATGAGATCACTGACCAAGTGCGCGACACCTACTTCGAGGAGTATCCAAAGTGGATGCGGGTAGGGAGCTTCTATCGCGGGACTGAGTTCTTCGACGTCACCATCCAGGACGAAACGCTCAACCCTGACTACCAGGCGGGCGAGAGCGACGACGAACTCGTGGCGGGTGTTTCCTTGTTCTATGGGATCACGACGATCAGTGAAACAGATCGTGCCGAGTTCATCCGCCGCGCGGCCCCTTTCGAGGGAATCAAGATGCCAGAGGCAACGACCTCCGACTGACACTCACGCGCGGTCCTGCCACCGTGGCGGGGGCGTGGGATCAGGGGTTTTCCTGTTTCTGGGTGAACCGTGCCGGTGGTGTCACCGTGGCCCCACCGCGCGACCTGGGGTTTTATGTTTTGGGCGCGAACCGCGGATCAATTCGGCGAAGCCACTTGATTTTGGAAAGTCTCTTGGGGGGGTCGCGTTACGGTGGTGCTACTGCGATTACTGAACGGCGAAACGCTGGAAAGTCTTCGCTGCGACGAGGTTTTGATGAAGATGATCCGCGCCGCCAACCCCGGTCTTTGCACCGAGCCTTGATTTGGGGGTGGGGCACCGCACCTAACGGTATGAGCACCCGTACCGTTACCCCCACTGACACCTCCACCGCACCTAAGCCGTCATCTGACTCCACGCTCGGCGCTCGGCTCGCTGCTGCCTCTCGGCGCGAGCAGGGCTTCACCACAGCCGTGGACGATCCGGCGGTGCTGGCGGGGCTGCGTGGCCTCTGCAACGCTCCGCGCCCCATGCGCGCGCCCGTGGCCGAGAAATGCGAAGGCCCCGCGCCCTGACGTGCTTTGCGAGTCAGGAACGCGGGGCCGGTCATGCACGATCCGGTCTATGCGCGCCAGATGAACTCAACCCGGCGGGCGAGCACTGCCGCCCGGTGCGCGTCGCGGCGCACATGGAAGTCCTCGGTGCTCTCGTTGCGACGCTTTGGGACAGCGGTCATCATGTCTGCGGGGTGAGCATGGACGAGTACCGCTTGCAGGATCAGGCTTGCTGCCTGGTACTGCCACATCGTGGTACGCCCCTCCCACTCAGCCGCAACCGTGGTCATGTCGATGTTGAGCCCTGCGTGCTGCTCGGACATCCTCGCCGCATGCTGGCGGCGGGTCGCCTCGATCCGCTCTGCGATCCTTGCGCGTTGCCGCACCCACATGGCCTTGTCGATCAGCCCGTCGTAGTAGTCATCATCAAGCCGCCCCAGACGTTCCCGATCCTGGTCGAGTGTCGCTACGAGTCCAATTCTTGCCGCAAGGTCACTGCCAGACGTTCGGTGTTTCGTGGGGTGGAGAGTGATCTGCTTGAACGTCGCCAGCACTGCTTCCTCCACGAGCCTCTCGATTTCGGCGGAGCGAATCGAACGGGTGCACCCGCCTAGGGTCGGCTGTAAGCACTGGTACACGCCGCCCCGATGGATCATCGATGTGCCGCACAGTGAGCAGCGGTTCAGACCCGAGAAGGGATACATCCGCACCGCGGCACCACTGCCGGGTTGGTGGAAGTTCCGGGCCTTCTTCCTCGCGTCGAGCACGTCGGAGACCTGCTGCCAGGTGTCCTCATCCACCAGTGCAGGCCATGCCGCTTTCACCTGCATTTTCGAGGTCTTCGCACGGCTTCCGTCGGGCATGACGGGCCGGTACTCGCGTACGCCTTTGTTGGAGGGGGTGTAGAGCACCATCTTGAGCGTGCGATCCGACCAGGCGCATCCGTGGGTGGTGAGAATTCCGCGCTCGTTCCAATCCTTCCGAATGCGATACAGGGAGTCACCGGCCAGCACCCGCTGGTACATCTCGACCACCAGCGGTCCGGTCACCGGGTCAATTACAAGCGCGCCTGACTCGGGTCTGCTGTCGGTTTGGTTGAGTCCATGACTGCATAACTTTTCGGGTTGTGCTGGAAGGATGGAAGCATGCGCCGCAGGATCGCACTACGGATTACTTCGATGACCTCTTGTTTGAAGTGCCGGGTTCGGCCGATGATTTGAACCGTGCACTGCGTCGTGGGCTCATAGACGATGAGCTGTACGACGAGGTCGCGGATCGCCTCGAAGCGTTACAAGCGCGTTCATCTCCGGGTCAGTGAGAGTGTCAGGCATCACCTGCATGACATTTCCTTTCCGGCGCGACCCGATGCTGTCAACTGGGGAGTCGCTCCCTAAGCTGCGCGAGGGTCTCATCATTGCCTAGATCCAGTTCATCGAATATTGGGTAGACCGTCTCCCCGTCAACGACGAGCACGGATTGTGAAGCGTTCACCAGTTCGTATATGCCGTCAGTGCTTGTTTGAGAGAGAAAGAGGATCAGGGAGTCTGCGCCGACCTCAGCTAAGCGAAGGTCGTAATCTCCGTCTGCGGCAGGCTGCTCTACGGTGACGTTCGAGCCTGCGGGTAAGTTGCCGCTGAGCGTCTCAACTACGGTGAGCTGAGAGCGCACCTTTCCAGAGGCTGTATCGGATTGCTCGACGGTGGCCTGTACGACGAGATCGGCTTTCTCTGCGAGTGCTTCAACGTCTTGATATTGATTCTCGTGCGTCGGTGGGGGCTGGTGCGTGTTTTCGGTTTCGGGTTCGGCAACGTAGAGAAACTGCTGAGGGTTGATGAAGAGCACGAGCGCAGCTGCGCAAGCGAGCACGGCCAGGGTAGCCGTTGCAGCGGCCGCGAGGCGGTTTCGGCGCGGCTCTGCTGCGGTGTTCTCAATGTCACCGGGCAACTCCTGGCCGGTGATCTGAGCGAAATCAGATCGTGCGCGGTTGGAGAGGATTGCGTTACGGTTTGCACTGAAGGGGCGTGCTTTACGGAGCCGTCGTTCGAGGTCATCCATCACGCATCCTTCCCTTCGGTTGCTCCTTGCAGAACCGGGTCTCTTAAGATGGAACGCAGGCGCTCCTTTGCTCGGAATAAGCGAACCCGCACCGCTGCGGGGGTGCACCCAAGAATCTGAGCCGCTTCGGAGCGGGTGAGATCCTCCCAGTAGATCATCATGAGTATCTCGCGGTCTGCCTCTGAGAGCGAGAGCATGGCTTTGCGGACGAGCATGGCGTCTTCGATTGAATCATCAGGCATGGCAGTCTCCATGTTCTCTCGTTGCAGGAACGACAGAACGTCGACGGTACGTTGTGCGTGGCGGTACTGGTTTGCGACGAGATTGCGGAGCGTCTGGTAGACCCACGGCAGCTTCAACGAGCCACCCTCAAGGTGGTGTTCCCACGTGATGCGGAATACTTCGCTGGTTATGTCTTCGGCGAGGGCGAAATCGCCGAGTCGTTGGTGTGCGATCGTCAGGATCAGAGGGTGGTGATCCGCGTAGAAGCGCTGGAAGCTCTCGAGTGCCATACACGGTTCTTTTCTATATCGGGCCAGCGCCGAGTATGAGAAGACCAATCACGGTTTAATCTTTCATACTCGGCGCTGACGCTCACTTCATGGGCTCATCCGTTGATGTAGAAGTACTCCTCGAATGGACGCTCAGGAACCGTGCTTCCTGGATCTTCTGAGTATCCGCCGGTGAGAGAGACTTCAGTGTTGATCGGGATTCGTGTTCCATCTGGGAGAATTACCTCTTCATCGTTGAGCGAGAGAGTGGTTCCTTCGGGGAACACAATGCCGACACGTCCTCCGTTCGCATCTTCACCATACAGGTACTGGTCACTGGATTCTCCAATCAACCGGCCCTCGAAAGCAGCCTCGGCCGAGCCTTGATCCTCTACCGGCGTATAGGTCAGAAGGTTCACCTGGCTCCTCTCGGTGGGGGCCACTGTCGACGTATGCTGCGAGGGGGACTCACCGGTTGCGCACCCGCCCAGCACGCCGAGGGCCCCCAGCGTCAGCGCTGAAGTGAGAATGAGGGATGGAACGATGCGACGTTTCATAGCTTGATCCTTATCGATTCAGACGCACAGAGTGCGTCGGTAGCGTGAACCCGGATGGGGCTTCACACCTCCTATATGTCTGAGCGGCAGAGAACGTTACATCGCCCTTGGAAGTAAGGGTTTTTACAGTCCAAGACTCGGGCCGCGCGATGGGCCTGGCTGGTGCTGGGTTGGTGAGCGATAGGGGTCTTGCTTGCGGAGTCGTTCGGCGCGTTCGCGTGCGAGCTGCTTTTCGCGTGCCGCGTGCTCAGCTGCGGCCTGGTGCTTCGCCTGCACCCGCTCGGCCGCCTGGTCGGTGGGAAGCTGGCGCAGCTCGACGGCTTCGGCGCGCAAGTCGGTAGCTCGACCCCGCCACCGTTCCGTGTTCTGCGCGGCACGGCGCTCCCCGCTCTCGGCCGTGAGGAACTGCGCAGCGGGATCGTTGCGGAACACTCGGCGGGCAAGGCCTTGCGCTTCGAGCGGGTGTCGTTTGTGAGCGGTGTTCAGCTCGATCTTCGCAACGGTAGAGGCTTTGCTCGCGTCGCGCACCTGGGGGTCTTGGCCGGCGCGCTGCTGGCTGACGCGCTCGGCCCAGCTCTCGACCTCGCCAGCACCCCATGGGGCGCTGCCCCAGCGTTGCGTGGCGCGGTCGCATGCCTGTTCCCACTCGCTTGTGGCGGTTTGGGTGTCGCGCTCGGCCCGCCGGCGACTGAATCGGCCGGCGCTGCGCGCTTCCTGTTGCGCCTGCGTCGCGCGCTCGCGCAGCGCTGCGATCTCGGCCCCGTCGGTCTGAGCTTCGGCGCGAAGCGGGGCGATCACTTGGGCGTGTAGCTGTTGTGCGGTGGCCTGCGTCGTTTCCACTGCTTGTTCGAGCTGGTGTAGCTCGGCGGCATGCTGCTCGCGCAGCCGGGCGAACTGGGAGGCGGCATCGTCCCAGACGGCTGTCTGCCGGTCGGCTTTCGCCGCGTCGTGGATAAGCTGGTCGACTTCGGCGGCTACGGTCGCCGCGTTGCCGGCGATGATGCCGTGCATGTCGCGTTCGACCTGTTTTCGGGCTTCGTCGAGGCCGCGGTCTGCGCTATCGCGTGCGAATGCGTCGATGAACTGTTCGCGGGCATCTTGCTCGTCGACGGCAACGACGTGCAGCACGTTCGCGGTGCGGCCGCGGGTCATGCCGACATAGGCACCGGCAGCGTCCATCTCGTCGGAGAGCACCGTGTGCGCAGTGTCGACGGTCATGCCTTGCGCGCCGTGCCCAGTGACGGCGTAGGCGAGCTGCACATGCTCGGCCACGTAGTCGGCGTCGAGGGTGCGGTGATGCCCAGTCGTCGGGTCAGCGACGGTGATGCGGCCGTCAGCGTTCACGCTGCGCCCCGTCCACGTTTGTCGGTTGGCGACGCCGAGCTCGGGGTCGTTCTCGCGGGTCGCTACCTGCGCGCCTGCGGCGATGGGGTCACCGTCCATCCCATGCGTGACAGTGGCGGGGTCGATCGCACCGGCGTCGACCAGACGCTCGTACACGGCATGGTTGATCTGCTGCGCGGCCGCGTTCGTCGACGTGACCGAGATGGTGGAGCGGCCGGCCTGCTGCTCGACTCCTGGGGCAAACGATGGGGCACCGAGTATGTTCTGGCGCGTATTGCGATGCACGAGGGTGCGGATATTGCCTCGAGGATTGATTTCATGCGGTTTTCTGTGCGATGACGTGGGTGCCTGTTCAGATGGGGCAAGAGTCCAACTCACAAGCCGTTTGCAGTTCAGGAGTGGCGTCAAACTCGACATGTGGTATTCCCGGCACCGGCTGCCCCTACGAGCACGTCGATGGTCCGCCCGGACACAGCGATCGATGCGAGTGCGGTCGCTTGGTCATCGCTCAGCATCCGGCCGTCAGCATCAGGAAGACGGGTGATCTGCTCTACCGTCGTAAGCGCCACAGTCGGTGACGCTGTGGCGCGGGAACGTTGCAGGAGGCGGTCTTCTGCTTGAAGCAGGGTCTCGGAGGAATACACGGTGGAGTGCTTCGGCCGGAACCTGCTCGTGCCATTATCTCGTTGGAACATCACCGGGCTTGATGCCAATTCGGGCGGCGTCAACCTGAGGGACGCGTGCTCAGCCGCATCGACCACCAACCCGGTGATCGCTTCACGATCCACCATGGAGGCGAAGCGCCAGCCCATGAGTTGCCGGGAAGCTTCGGCGTGCAGGTTCCAGCGCCGCCACGTCGACCGCTTCTCACCCACCACCTCCACGACCGCTTGCCCGATCTCAGCAATCACCTCGAGGGGCACATCGTCAGCACGCAACAACATCGCGGACGGATTCACCGCAACGCCTTGCGCCCACCGGGTTGCATCTTGACCGAGTAAGCGGGTTGCGCGGGTACGCCAATCCTCGGTGAGTTCCGCCAGAGAGCGCACCTGCTTCTCCGGCCGAGTAGCAAGGGTTGCCTGCGCACGGAGCTTGAGAATCGTCGCCGTCGTGGGCTGCTTACCGTGCTTCTCAATGTAGTCAGCGATGAGGCGGTTCTTTTCGACCTCAATATGTCGGGAACGAGTCGAGAACTCCGACACCAACGCCTCAGGCACGGCACTGATTGCCCAGGCGGGGTTGCGATCACGGCCCATGTCCCGGGTTTCCCACTCGACTCCGAATGTGCGGGTCATGTGATCAGCGAACACTGCTTCGTGCATTTCTGAAAGTGCGACAACGGCAGCGTGCATCGGCCTGCCATCAAGAGAACGCCACTTACCGTCTTGCGCCGTCTGGACCTTGTTTGAGATCACGACATGCGTGTGCAAGTGCGGGTCACCAGCACGGGAATCGTAATGATCGAATGCGGTCGCGATTACCCCAGTGACATCGACTTGTGCTGCGGCACCATCGGTGCCGGTTGCACCGACTCGGGTGGTTGCAACCTCGCGCTCTATGAATGCAAGCACCTCCGCGATCGCCGCATGGTGCGCCTGCGCAATCAACGCTTGCGTCCCTGCATCCGCAACTGCCCACAACACCGAGGCGGACTTCGGTATCGAGAACGTGTAATCAAATCCAGCTACTGCACGACGGGTACCCCGTTCGGTTTCTTCGGCTTCGATCTGCGCGACCTGTGCCGCGCGAACGGCGGGAGACAATGACCCGTCCAGCTCTGCTACGCGAGCGTCGATTCGCTCCGAAACGGGCACAAAGGACTGATACGCACGGCCGAGGGGGTCACCGGTGATGGGGTCTCGGCCCATCCCGACAAGGAGTTGGAGCTGCGCTTCGGTCACTTGGTCACCGGTGCTCAATTGACCGGTACCGATCCCGGTGAGGCCTTGCCCGACCCACCTACCGGGTGGTGCCCCCTGCTCGGCGTAGTAGCGCGTCAACGGTGTCGAGAGCGACCGGTCACCATCACCGGCGGCCACGGTGCGCAGCAGGTACTTGAAACCGTCACCCGCGCTCATCACGCGCATCGAAACCGTCATCGCAGCTGCCTCCTGAACGACAGGTAAGCGTCAGCGACCGCACGTCTGTGACTTAAGAAATCACGGAGCGGAGCACAGTGCTGCTGGCACAGGCGTCGTATTCAAGTGAGGCGAATAGCCCTTGCCGCTATCCCGGGAGCAGCGTGCCTTCCTACGTGCAATACCTCGTCAACGGCGTCGATGAAAGACGATGCCCGTCGCAGGCGGCGATCGTGGGCAGGAAGTATTCATAGCCACTGTCGGCTGAAAGCATCAGCATCGCTGCCGTGTGAGTGACTACGCGAGGTACATCAGGACCAGAGATTCGCTACTAGTCTCCCCAATGCTCCAAATCGAATGTCAGACACCACTGGTAGCTCTCGTCATTCAGCGCTGACTCGATTGCTTCATGCAAGTCAGGCAGGAGGTAACCGAATACTTCGTCCATGGCGTCGGCCGTTTCGTAGAACTCGACGAGCTGGACGTATGCCTTGTCTTCGCTATCCCACGGCATCCCAGAGTTGTCCAGTGAAGTGAAAGTCTCAAAGAAGCGATCGAGCATCTTGTCGATCGCCGCATCCCACCCATCAGTGAAGCCATCGGCCCACTGGGCGCGGCCCCCATCAGGCGACACCCAGGGCAGGCCGACTGACACCTCATCAACAATCGCTGTCGCTCCGGCCTCGCTGGAGATAATCATGGCAATGTCGCTGAGTTCGAACTCCAAGTCGCCACACACACGCCACTCTCGTTCCCATCGCCAATCGTTCGGGTTCCCACTCTGAAGACTACGTACGCTTTCGATAAAGGGTGTCAGCCGCCAGAGCGGCGCGTCCGACTTGCGCGCCGCGCCATCCATCGCCGCATGAAGCGCCTGCCATTGAGGGGACGGGTCGCTGACGTACCAGACGGGTTGTGCATTGAACTTCCCACGCAACTTCTCCTTGTCGAAGACAATCCCCCAAGGTCGATGCTGGGTCATGCGTCCGAGTTCGTGCAGCGGTATCTCCGTGAGGCACACAGAGCGATGAAGATGCTGAACTTCTGGATAGTATCTTCCAGCGCCGTAGGGTGCCCGGGCCTCAATCGTGCCGCCGGCCAAGATCGAAATCAGATCGTCTTCGGAGCGTGTGAGATGCACGAGCCACCGTGACATATCAGAGGCCTCGCGGTGCTGTCTCG
This sequence comes from Micrococcoides hystricis, assembly GCF_042434215.1. NCBI lineage: Bacteria > Bacillati > Actinomycetota > Actinomycetes > Micrococcales > Micrococcaceae > Micrococcoides > Micrococcoides hystricis. The sequence continues at coordinate 33,469 of NZ_JBHLUB010000024.1, forward strand.
TGCCTTGCCACTCAGGTTTGATATCCACTAGATCCTCGTTTCTCACATAGTGAACAGGTTAGTCCTGGCGGAGACCCAACGCGACCGGCTACCAGTGTGTTCCGGTGACCCAGACCGGCGGTAGAGCGCGACTACCATCATCCCGGATACTCATTGTCTCGGGCGGCACAGTCGACCACTCCCGCCGAAGTGAGTCGTCTTCGACCCTCTTCTGCAAGACGCGTGGCTGCTCTTGATTGGGTCCGGAGACGAGATCGTCTCGACCTTTGGCGAGCAGGTTGCCCTCTTGGCTGGTCTGCTACACGGACTGCGACGGTACTTGTCTGACGCCGTCGACGTGCTGTAACCCCGACAGATGATCGTCGAGAAAGTGCGCGGCCCGCTCTCGGCCACGAAATATGCCCACAGAGGTAAGGAGCAACCGGAGATGTTCACCGTACCTTCCTGGTGGCCCGAAGACGTGGCCTCATGGCGACTATCAACGCTCTTTAGAAAGTTAAATGCCGCCGCACAATGAGCGTTCACCGATTTGGGAATGATGATCGAGGCTGTAGCGAGGCTTGGATGCTCGGTACTTGGTTCCGAGAAAAACCTTTCCTATGTGCCGCCGGCATTTTCACCGATGGGATCGACAGTGGCATCAACGCCGCTGGATCGGTCAGAAAAGTTTCGTCTTACCGTAGTTTGATGTTTGATAAACTGCGACCATGTCGGTGTCTACGTTGTCGGAGAGTACTCAGAACTATCTCAAGGCGGTGTGGAGTCTTGGGGAGTGGTCCGATGTTCCGGTGACCGCGTCAATGGTCGCGGCACGCACGGGGGTCGCGTTGTCGACAGCGTCTGATGCGATCCGGAAGCTCAGTACGCAGGGCCTGCTGGAGCATGCCCGCTACAGTGCGGTGAGCTTGACGCCGGAGGGCCGGTCGCATGCGGTGACGATGGTGCGTCGGCATCGACTGATCGAGTCGTTTCTGGTCGAGGTGTTGCGGTATCGGTGGGATCAGGTGCATGAAGAGGCGGACATGCTTGAGCATGCCGTGTCGGATTTCATGATTGACCGCATCGATGAGCTTCTCGGATATCCGGAGCGCGACCCACACGGTGACCCGATTCCTGCGGCGGACGGGACGGTGACGAGGCCCGATGCGGTGCTGCTCACGAGCGTCAGCGCGGGGGCACGGGTTCGGGTAGAGCGGATTTCTGACGATGACCCGAAGTTACTGCAGTTTTTCGCGGATCATGGCATCGTGTACGGGACCGTTCTGGAGACGAGAGCCGCGGCTCCCTACACGGACACGCTAGAGGTGGCTGTCGTGGAACAGAAGGCAGTGCTGCCGCTTGGACGTTCTGCGACGGATGCGGTCTGGGTGGCGATGCTCGAATAGTGGTGTGTGTCGGGGTGAGCCGGTCTGTTGCCACCTAGGCTGTGACGGCGTGTATCTGACCAGCGACGGAGAGCCCCAGGCTTGCTTTCCCAGTCGAGGTGTCCAGCTCAATGACACCGGTTGCGTGATCGATGTGTATGACCTGCACGGGCGAGTCGGGGGTAAGACCAAGCATCTGGAAACGTTCGAGGAGTTCGCGATCACCTTCCACCACCCGTGTGATACGCAGATCTACTGCTACGGAGTGGCTCTTGAGTGCGGCATCGGAAACCTTACTGAGGTGGCCGGTGATATCTGGGATGGGGTGCCCGTACGGGTCGACAGTCGGTGATCCGGCCTTCTGGAACATACGCTCTGCGAGCGTGTTCGTGAGGGCAAGACTGATTCCTGAGGCCTCCTCTGCAATATTTGGCCAGGGTATGCCGAGCACGTTGCAGAGAAATGCGCGCGCTATCCGTTCGTGTCGGATCGCGAGGAGCGCGGTACTGCGTCCCTTGTCGGTCAGATCGATGGGGCCGTATCGTTCGTGGTAAACGAGGCTCGCCTCGCCCAGTCGCTTGATGGCCTGCGAGACCGTGGCCGGGGCTCTGGCGAGACGGTGGGTGAGGGCGGTCACGCTGACGGAGGCATGGTGGTGCTCCTGCAGATGCCAAATTGCTTTCAAGTATTGAATCGCGGTGCTCTCCTGCATGGTCTGATGTCACGTCGGGAGTCCCCGTTTACGCGGAGGCCAGTGCTGAAATCTTGTGGTGTGCGAGTTGTCTTCGGCGTTGTGCAAGCCGTGTGCCTGCCAGCACGGCAGCGAACATGATCCCGTAGAACACGGCCATCCCGGCACTCGTGGCGGCGTCGAGAACGTACGCGACCCAAAAACCTGCCACCGCACCAACAATGGCGATGATCACGGTGAGCGTCATCATCACGGGAAGGCGCGTGCTGAGCAGGTAGGCAGTCACGGGCGGCACGACAACGAGTGCGATCACGAGGATCGCGCCCGATGCGTTGAACGTCACCGAGACGAGGAACATGAACGCGGTGTTGATGAGCCCGGTACGAATGCCGAGGCTGCCCGCGAACTCGGGATCGAACGTCGTGACTTTGAGTTTCGAGTAGAACACGGTGAGGAAGGTGACGTTGACGAGCAGGACCGCGAGCATCACGTACATTTAAGACGGGCCCAGCGAGACACCGCCGATGATCAAGTGCCGGAACGCGGCGATGTTGAGGTCCCCTGCGAGCACCATGTGAGTGTCGAGGTGGATGTTCGCGAAGTTTATGCTCACCAAGATCACCCCGCCGCTGAACAGTGCCGGGAAGATGAGCCCCTGCGGGGCATCTCCGGTGAAGAGGCCGGTGCGGGTGAGCCATTCTGCGCCAAGGACCACTAGCAGGCCTGCGAGGGCAGATCCGATGATGAGGAGGGGTGAGTCGAAGTTGCGGGTGATGAAGTAGCCGACAACGATGCCAGGGAGTACCGAGTGGGCGATCACGTCGACGAGCATCGACCCGCGACGCAGCACCACGAAAGTGCCGGGGAGCGCACAGGCGACGGCGGTGACGACGGCGAGCAGCATGGTGCCAATGGCGAAACTCATTGCACGGTCCTTTCCATGAGGAGTTCATGCTTCAGCATCGCGCGTGCGCGTCTGCGCGAGAAGACACGGGTGATGATGCTGCGGCGCGGGGAAAACAGCAGAGAAACTACGAAGATCGCGAACAGGGTGAGCACGATCAGTGGCCCAGTGGGTATGTTGCCGAATGCGATCGGTGCCTGCACGCCGGAATGGATATTTACAAGTGGACAATGAAGCTCGGCCCGCTCGTGCCCGGTGAACTCCTCCTCGACACCTTTGATCTCGCGCTCGATATTGGGCGGGTCGACATGCAGGCCTCGCCCTACGACGTGAGCGAGTACGGTCTCCCGCCCATGAAAATTGAAACGCCCGAGGGTAAAAGCGAGTATGCCGCAATGCAGCGCGGCTTCATGGAGCGCGGCAACGCCCTGCGGGTGCGGGTGCTTGACGCGATCACCCGGGCCCGCGAGAGCGCCGCCGCATAGCTACTCGGTTAGCTACTCCAGCAGTTACCCGAGCGCGGCGGTGAGCACCCTGAGATTGTATTCAAGGTACTTCGCGTAGGTGTTGGCCTCCGGATGTTCGGCGTCACCAATCTCATCGGAGTAGATGGGGTCTTCAAAAATGGGGATCCCCGTCTCTTCTGAGATCCTTTCCATCGGTCGAGTATCAACGTTGGATTCAATAATGAGGTACGGCACCTCAACCTCTTTCAGCTCTGAGATGAGCCGGGTGAGTTGCTCAGCCGAACCGTTTTCTTCCGTGTCGATCTCCCAAATATAGTATTCGGTGAGGTCGTAGCGGTCGGCAAGATACTGGAAGGCGCGCTCACTCGTCACGAGCACACGCTGATCCTCGGGGATCGCGTCCAGCCCTTCCCGGTACTCCGCCTCAATCTTTTCGAGTTCATCGAGGTAGACGTTCGCCTGCTCCGTGTATTCCGCCTCGTGTTCCGGGTCGTGGGCGATGAGTCCGTCGCGTATCGCCTCCGCCATCATGATGCCGACCGTTGGGTCGATGAAGGCGTGCGGGTTGATCTCACTCTCGGCGGTGCCCTCGCCGATCATCATCGGCTCCACCTCGTGAGAGGCGATGATCACGGTGTCTGGGTCGGTGCCGACTGACTCGGTGAGCCGCGCAAACCATCCCGCGTCTCCTCCCTCGAGGTTCAGCCCGTTCATGATGAGTAGGTCAGCGTCTGCTACCGCTTTTGTGTCTTCGGGGAGGGGCTCGTATTCGTGCGGGTCGGTGCCGGTGGGTACGAGGTTGTGCACCTCGATGAGGTCACCGCCGATCTCTTCGGCCATGTTTTCCAAAATGGTGAACGAGGTGACCACCCGCAGTGGCTCCTCGCCCGAGGCGGGTGGCTCACCGTTATCGGCAGCTTGGGTGCAGGCACCCAGGAGCAGTGGAACGGTGATGAGGGCTGCAGCCGCGGTGAGTCGGGCCCTGCGGCGAGGGTGATGGGTCATTGAGGTTGTACCTTTCTGTGTGGGATGAGGAGCCCCTGGCGGGGTGAAAACAGCATGGCAAGCACAAACAGTACGGCGGCGATGATCGCGATGACGGGCCCAGAGGGGAGGTTCGTCGCAAAGCTTACGACCATGCCCACAAAGGAGCTCACCGCCCCGCAGGCCGCGGCGATGATGAGCATCGGGGTGAGGCGTTTCACGAGCAAAAATGCGGTCGCCGCAGGGGTGACGAGTAGCGCGATGACGAGCACCACTCCGACGGTTTGCATCGAGGTGACCGTGACGAGGGTGAGGAGCACGAGCACCAGGTATTGCAGGTTGCGGGTTTTGAAGCCGTACACTTCAGCACTCGCCTCATCAAAACTTGAGATGACAAGCTCTTTGTAGAGCAGTGCGACTACCGCGGTGACGACGGCGCCGACGATGATTGAGAGGATCATGTCTTCCGTTTTTACCGCGAGGATGTTGCCGAACAGGATTTTGGTGAGGTCGATCGCGCTTTGTGCTTTCGCGATGAGCACGATCCCGATCGAGAACATGGTTGCGAGGATGATGCCCATCGCCGCATCCTGTTTCACGGTGGTGCGGTTTTGGATGAACCCCACGCCAAACGCCGAGAGGAGGCCTGCCGCGATGGCGCCCCAGAAGAAGTTGATGCCGAGCAGGTAGGAGACGGCGACGCCGGGCACGACGGCGTGTGAGATCGCGTCGCCCATGAGTGCGAGGCCGCGGAGCATGACGAGGCTCCCGATGACCCCGCTGATGATGCCGGTGAGCACGGAGACGATGAGCGCTTTTTGGAGAAAGTCGTAGGCGAAAAGGTCGGTGAAGAACTGCATGGTTATGCCGCCCCTAGGTGTGGAATGCCGAACACGGTCTCGAGGTTTTTTGCGGTGAAGGTTTCTTTCGCGGGCCCGATGCGTGCCACCCCGTGGTTGACGAGGGCGACCCAGTCGCAGTAGTCGAGCACCGTCATGAGGTCGTGGTGCACCATGAGGATGGTGACCCCCTGGGCACGCAATTCTCGTAGCGTTTCAACAATCGTGGTTTCGCTTGTTGCGTCAACCCCCTGAAAGGGTTCATCCATGACGAGGAGCTCGGGTTGTCCTGCGAGCGCGCGTGCGAGGAGCACCCGTTGGCGTTGTCCGCCTGAGAGCTCCCCGATGGGTCGTTCGGCGAGGTGGGTGAGCTTCACGGTGTCGAGAGCGGTGGCGGCGCGTGCCCGCTCGGTTTTGCCGGGGCGTTTCACCCAGCCGAGCCCGGCGTAGGTGCCCATGAGCACAACGTCTCGCACCGTGACCGGAAAGCTCGGGTCGAGGGTGAGGGACTGTGGCATGTACGCCACGCGGGCGCGCACCCGTGACAGTGGGTGATCGAGAAACCGCACCTCGCCGGTGGTGCCGGGCAGGAGGCCGAGCATGGCTTTGAGGAGTGTTGATTTCCCGGCACCATTGGGGCCCACAATGCCGAGCACGACACCGCGGGGCACCTCGAAGGAGACGTCAGTAAGTACTGGGTTATTGCGGTAGCCGGCGTGGAGCCCGCGAACCCGGACCACCGGGTCAGACACAGAGAGATTAGCCATGAAGAATACCTAAGTTTAGTGCACCGAACTTTTTGGATGCTCCTACCGTAAACCCTCCGTGTTCACCCGTTAAATCGCGAAACACACGGGCGCACGAGATCCTCTGAGGCAGACCCCTCTGCCCGCTAAGGAGCGTAGCTGCCGCCATGACTCCCAAGCCGGTCACCAATCGTGATTGAGTGCGCATTGAACATCTTTCTCTTGATTTAGAAACTTATATGTTTGGAATGCCGTAGTTGAAAAGCATAGCAATCGTGTTTTTTGGTCACGTCGCCCCGACTCTGTTCTCAAGGTCGCTGAACTTACTACTCCTCAAGTTGCGTGGTGATGCGTTTGTGTACGTCACGAATAGGTTTGGGGAGGTTCGGGAATTGGGCGAGATGCTCGCTACGGTGGCCCATCTCAGCACCCCATTGCGCACGGTCGATATGAAGCAGCCGGTCGAGATCGCCCGCTTGGAGGTTGAGTCCGTCGAGGTCGAGTTCGTCAGCTGTGGGGAGAGTACCGACCGGGGTGTGCTGCCCGTTCGCGCGTCCGTGATGGTGGTCGATAAGCCAAAGGAGAGCACGGAGGTTGTCACGGTACCCGGGCCAGAGGTAGCGGCCATCGTCTGGATCTCGCTGGAACCAATTGACGTGAGCGAAGATCGGTGGGTGGGCAAGGTTGCCGAGGATGGAGAGCCAGTGCTGGGCATAGTCCCCTTCCGGGTAGGAGAGGAAGGGTCGCATGGACATCGGGTCATAGCGCAATTGCCCGTCGAGGCCCTCGGCTGCGAAGGTGGCCTCGGCACCCAAGGTGAGTCCGTCGTAGACAACCTCCGCGAGGTCGGTGATCGCGCGGATCAGGGGTTCACGGTCACTGGTGCGTCCACCAAAGATGATCGCGTCAATTGGTACTCCGGCGGGATGGTCAGCGGCAGGAGCGAGCGTGGGGATGTTGGTGAGTGCGGTCGCGAATCTACTGTTCGGGTGCGCCCAGGGGTCATTTCTCGTGCGCTCGTCGCGGTCGGTGATGAGGTGACCGGCCCAGTCGCGCCATCCTTCGATCTGCGTTGGCGGCTCTGGGGTTTTGCCTTCCCACCACACCTCCCCGGTGAGGTCGTGGCGGGCGACGTTCGTGAAGATCGCACCGCTTCCGGGGCCCATTGCATCGACAGCTACAGGGTTCGTGGTTTCGTTGGTGTCTTTCGCGACACCAAAGATCCCGTTTTCGGGGTTCATGCCGTAGAGCCGACCGTCGTCTCCCGCCCAGAGCCAGGCAATATCGTCGCCGTAGAACTCCACCCGGTACCGGTCCCCGAGAGTGTCAGGCGGCAGGGTCATCGCGAGGTTCGTCTTGCCTGAGGCGCTGGGGAACCCGCCGCACACGTGATAGGTGCGGCCGGTGTGGGTGTCGACGATGCCGAGCAGCAGGAATTGCTCGGCAAGAAATCGTCCGGATACCCAACCGTCGTAGGAGGCAAGACGCAGAGCATGGGCGATTTTCCCGAGGAGCGCGTTGCCACCGTATGCGGAGCCGTAGTGCAGGATGGTGCGCTGGTCTGCGATTGTGGCGAAGAGGCGCTGATCTTCGGGAGTGCCCTGGTTTAAGGTGTCGAGGTCACCGGTGACATGCACGCCACGAACGAAGAAGTCGGGATCGTCGAGGTCGTCGAATAGGTGGAGGCCGACGCGAGCCATACGGATCATGTGCAGCACGACGGTGCGGTCGTCTGTGAGTTGCACGCCGGCAGCAAACGGGGCGAGGGGCGTCCCGGGTACGGCCATGAGGTAGGGCACCACATACATGGTCTTGCCTGCGGAGGCTGCACGCATTCGCTCGCGTAATGTCGCGGTGATTAAGTTGGCGGGATGCCAGTTGTTGTAGACGCCACGATCCGACGGGTTGCTGGTCGCGACGACAGTGCGTGCTTCCGACCGGGCAGTGTCGTTCACATGCGACCTGGCATAGTAGCGCCCCTCACCAGCCCGGAGCAGCTCACCGGCGTCCAGGGCCTCTTGGATGAGCCGAGCATCATCGGCCGCGCTGACGACTTCCACTCGCGCCGGAGTGGTGATCGCTGCCCACTCCTGCACGAACTCGCGGATCGCCTGAGTGGTCACGGCTGCCGCATCTAGGGTTTGGTCGATACTGGTGCTCATACGATGGGTTCTCCTGTCCCCGTTCCCTGAACGAGGGTGTGTAGTCGATGGGATCTGATCCAGGCCGCAGCAAAGGAACTCTGAAGATTCTGTTCCGTGGCGGCCACGAGAGTGCGTGCGGCATCGAACCCACCCACTCATGCGCCACCGGAGACCCGATGACGCGGTAGCACGCTCGTGAGTTCTCCACCGCCCTCCTGGCCCTTTATCCACAGCGCGTCTGCGCACCTAACATTCTATGTTCGACACGCCGTAGTTGCAAATATGGGCGTGTCGTAGAAAAAGGATCTAAAGTGATGTTATTACTAGATACGCTCCCTCCGGTGGGGGTCGAGCACAACATGTAGTGGTTGCCGACGTGACGATCGGCAGCCGAACAGGAGAGGAGAACCCCGATGCCGACCGCACTTCGCTCAGGGCAAGCCGCACCCCTGACGCGGGAGCTGACATTCACAGAGTCTTCGGATCTGGTGTTCTTCTCCAGCGTGTCCGAGAACACCAGACGCTTCGTGGAACGGCTCGACCTTCCCGCAGCGCGCATCCCCTTGCGCCCCCGCAGCGAAGGGATGATTCGGGTAGCTCGCCCGTTCGTGTTGGTCGTTCCTACGTATGGCGGCGGCGCGCACGCTGGAGCGGTGCCGAAGCAGGTGATCGCGTTCCTGAATGACCCGGTCAACCGGTCCCTCATCCGGGGCGTGATCACGGCGGGGAACACGAACTTCGGTGAGGACTACTGCCTTGCAGGCCCCATCATCTCCGCCAAATGCAACGTCCCCGAGCTGTACCGCTTCGAACTGCTGGGTACCCAGCGCGATATCTACAACGTCACCCATGGCCTGACCCGTTTTTGGGCGCAGGCCTCCAATGAGAGGAACCCCGTATGACCACCATGACTCAAGAAACTCCGCCACGTACCGGGATCGGTGTCCGTAAGGACTACCACGCCCTCAACGCACAGCTGAACCTGTTCGCCCTGGATGGGTCGATTCAGTTCGACAAAGACCAGGAAGCTGCGGCGGAGTATTTGAGGCAGCACGTCACACCGAACACGAAATCTTTCGGATCAGTGCATGACCGCCTGAACTGGCTCGTCAAACACGACTATTACGAGCCGGAGTTTCTGGCCGCATACACGCCAGAGTTCATCAGTGGGCTGTACGAGCACGCGTATGGCGTAGGCCACCGATTCCACACATTCTTGGGGGCGTTTAAGTTCTTCACGTCCTATGCGCTGAAAACTTTCGACGGCACCACCTACCTGGAAGGCTTCGAGGAGCGCGTCGTCGCCACCGCACTCTACCTCGGGCAAGGAGACACGAAACTCGCGACCAGCCTCGTCGATGAGATGCTTTTGGGCCGTTTCCAGCCAGCGACGCCAACGTTTTTAAACGCAGGCAAAGCGCAGCGCGGTGAACTCGTTTCCTGCTTCCTGCTGCGCCTGGAAGACAACCTGGAATCCATCGGCCGCAGCGTGAACTCCGCCCTGCAATTGTCCAAACGCGGCGGCGGGGTCGCCCTGCTGCTGACGAATCTGCGTGAGACCGGTGCACCGATCAAGAAGATCGAGAATCAAGCCTCCGGCGTCGTCCCGGTGATGAAGATCCTCGAAGACAGCTTCAGCTACGCCAACCAACTCGGTGCCCGCCAGGGCGCGGGAGCGGTATACCTCCACGCGCACCACCCCGACATCATGGGGTTCCTCGACACCAAACGGGAAAACGCAGACGAGAAGATCCGCATCAAGACCCTCTCCCTCGGTGTCGTCATTCCCGATGTGACCTTCCAGCTCGCGAAGGAAAACCGGGACATGCACCTGTTCAGCCCGTACGACGTGGAACGCGAATACGGCAAACCCCTCTCCGACCTCTCGGTGAGTGAACATTATGACGACTTGGTCGGGAACCCGCGGATCCGGAAGACCACGATTAGTGCGCGCGAGTTCTTCAAAACCCTCGCCGAGCTGCAGTTCGAATCTGGATATCCATATGTGCTGTTCGAAGACACCGTCAACGCTGCGAACCCGCTCGAAGGCTGGATCAACATGTCGAACCTGTGCAGCGAGATCCTCCAGGTGAACACCCCCTCCCATTACGACGCCGCCATCGGATACGAGAACGTGGGCCGGGATATTTCTTGCAACCTTGGCTCGCTCAACATCGCGCAGGCGTTCGCCTCGCCTGATTTCGGACAGACCGTGGAGACGGCGGTGCGGGCACTCACGAGCGTGTCGGAACAGACCGACGTGGACGCGGTGCCATCAGTAGCTGCCGGAAACGCTGCATCGCACGCGATCGGGCTCGGACAAATGAACCTCCACGGCTTTCTTGCCTCCCAGCGCATCCGGTACGGCAGCGAGGAGGGCATCGACTTCACCGACCTGTACTTCCTCACCGTCACCTACCACGCCCTGCGCGCCTCGAACAGGATCGCGATCGAACGCGGCAAAACCTTCACAGGCTTCGACACCTCGGCGTATGCCGACGGCTCCTACTTCGACAAGTACACCGACCGTGATTGGCAGCCCGCTACCCAGCGGGTCCGCGACCTCTTCACCGATGCCGACGTCGCAATCCCGAGCCGTGCTGACTGGCAGGAACTGCGGGAGTCGGTCATGGCGCACGGGATTTACAACGCCTATTTGCAAGCTGTCCCACCGACCGGCTCAATCTCATATGTGAACCACTCGACCGCCTCGATCCATCCGATCGCAGCGAAGATTGAGATCCGCAAAGAAGGCAAACTCGGGCGTGTCTACTACCCGGCCCCGCACATGACCAACGAGAACCTGGAGTTCTTCGAAGACGCCTACGAGATCGGCTACGAAAAGATCATCGACACCTACGCCGCCGCGACCCGCCACGTGGACCAAGGGTTGAGCTTGACGTTGTTCTTCCGCGATACCGCCACCACCCGCGACATCAACAAGGCCCAGATCTATGCCTGGCGGGCCGGGATCAAGACGCTCTACTACATCCGGCTGCGCCAGCCAGCTCTCGAAGGCACCGAGATCGAGAACTGTGTCTCCTGCGCCCTCTAATCACCTTACCCACCCCGATTTGTATCAAGGATTCCCTATGACTCTCCTCGACCTCACCCGTCCGATCACCGAGATCTCCGTCACCCCGCCCGGGTTCCGGCACGACCCCGCCGCTCGCCTGCGACCCATCAACTGGAACCGCATCGGTGACGACAAAGACCTGGAAGTGTGGAACCGGCTCACTGCGAACTTCTGGCTCCCCGAGAAAGTGCCGCTCTCGAACGACCTGCCTGCCTGGCAGACCCTGACCCCCGAAGAGCGCACCCTCACAATGCGCGTGTTTACCGGGCTCACCATGCTCGACACCGTGCAGGCCACCGTCGGTGAGATCTGCCAGATCCAAGACGCCCGCACCGAGCACGAAGAAGCCGTCTACACAAACATCGCATTCATGCAGGCCGTGCACGCACGCTCCTACTCCAGCGTGTTCTCCACCCTCACCAGCACCCCAGAAATTGACGACGCCTACCGGTGGGCCGTCGGCAACGACCTCCTCCAAGAACGATCAAAACGAGTCCTGGTGCACTACTACGGTGATGATCCGCTCAAACGAAAAGTAGCCTCCACCCTGCTGTCGTCCCTGCTGCTCTACGCCGGGTTCTACCTGCCGTTGCACTTCTCTGTCCACGCGACCCTCACCAACACCGCAGATATGATCCGGCTGATCCTCCGCGACAAAGCCGTGCACGGCTACTACTCCGGATACAAGTACCAACGCGGCCTCGAGACCCACTCGGCAGCCGAACAGGAACACATGCGCGAGTTCACCTACGCACTGTTGGAAGAACTCTACGAACTGGAACTCGAATACTCGGGTGACCTTTATGAACCGCTCGGACTCATGGACGACGTGGCGGTGTTCGTGCGCTACAACGCGAACAAGGCGCTCATGAACCTCGGCTACCCGGCCCGCTTCACCCCTGAAGAGACCGAGGTCAACCCCGAGATCCTTGCTGCCCTCTCACCCGGCTCAGCCGAGAACCACGACTTCTTCTCCGGCTCGGGTTCCTCGTACATCATCGGAAAAGCCGAAGACACCAGCGACGACGACTGGGACTTCTGACACACAAAATCACCCACCCTGCACTCACACATTCACTGAAAGATATAGCGTAACCCGAAACATTTCCATCCTTGTCGGCAGTCTTCGCCGAGGCTCCTACGCCCGCACGATCGCTTACAACCTCATCGACCATTTCCCTAGAATTACGACGATCCCGACGGGACCGGCACCCCGTGTTTTTGGGCTGTCGCTGACACGAGTCAGCTCCGCGCGTGCATGAGCTTGGAATACGACCGATCAGTTGCTGGTCGCCGTTGTGAGTACGTCGGTGCTGCTCGTCAGATTCCCCGGCCCCGTGATCGCGCCGGGCAGGACAGTGGCAGGGACATGAGCGCTCGACTTTGGGGGTGGTACCTGCGATGTCCTGGCCTTTGTGTCCTTCTGCCTGCGAGCGTCAGACCCAGCTGGTGCCGACGAACTGTCGGCGATCGCGCAGTCGATCGGCTAGCTGCTTTCGGTAACTGGGCCGGTGCTGGTCGGTGTGCTGCGCTCCGCCCCCTCCACTTGGATGCCCGATTGTGGCGTGACGGGCCGTGATGCGCTGTGTTGGCTTGGGGTGGGCAGCGAGATTTCTCGCCACTTGTTGCAAGTACTCGGACGATGCATCGTCCGGTTGGCCCGGTGACGTACGACTGCGTTAAAGTCATCGTCGTCCGGGACGGCAGCGCAGTGTTATTCAGCGAATTCGGGCAACGGTTCGTCACGGTCGGTGACGTGGTGGTGCTGGGCGCGAATGTGCTCTGTGGCAGTGAACCGGAAGGTCATATCACCACTACCACGATCTACCTCGACACTGACTATGTGATTGATCAGGTGTTCTGGCAGCACGCCTGGCTGCTCCGTGACCGTCTGGATGCGCAGCGGTTCACCGAAGCTCTCTACAGCGAGCCCTCGCAAGTGCTTCGGCTTGGAGAAGACCGTACTGGCATGTTGATGCCGTGGCTGGATGAACTCGTTGCGTGCAGTATCGACGGCGGATTCGCACATCATTTTCACCGCATGCAGGCACTGTGGTTTTCGATCGCTGACGTGGTCAGTCCGTTCCTGAAAGTCACGCCGTTTCGGCAAAGCCGCACGCAGCGCGCTCACTCCCGCCCAACGCTACCAAGGTGCCGACGGTTCGCACCGGCCAGGGACGAAGCCCACCAAACCCGTGCGACGCTGGCCAGTGATATCACTGCGAACTGGACGCTGGATGTCTTGTCGGCTCGGGTGCATCTGTCCCCGAAGCAACTCTCGCGAGTGTTCACCGAGGCCTACGGTAAGACGCCGTTGGCGTATTTGACGATGCTGCGCGTTGAGGAGATGGCGCACCTGCTGCGTGAAACTCACTTGACGATCGACGCGGCTGCCCGCCGGGTTGGTTGGGCGAGCCGCAGTCGTGCCAACGAGGCATTCCAACAATGTGTGGGTATGACGCCGAGCAAATATCGCCGGATGCACACCACCGAGAAGTGACCGGGAACAGGACATCTCCGGTGTCCTTCGGGACGTCTTCTTCGACACCGCAGCCTGGTGCTGGTGTTTGGCTGGTAGGACGGTAGGGACTGTTGGGTTCAGTGTTGTTCCTGGCGGTCGTCCCGTACTTTGACTTCCGCTCGTGGCTCATGTGTTCCCGGCGTACCTGGTAGTCGCAGGCCCTACTCAAAGCAGTGGCTGGTGACTACAGGTTTCTGGGAGAGGCGGACGCGATGGCGAAGAAGTGGGAGGAAGCACGAGTAGCGCGTGAAGCGAAGCTCGATGGTTTGCAGGAGCGGTTGATCAGCGCGGTTGATGGCCTCGTGACTGGTGAGGATTGGCAGCGCGCGATGACTTTCGCAGCGCGGTTTCGATCGCGGTCGTTCAACAACACATTGCTGATCTGGTCCCAGCATCTCGACGCATTCGAGTCCGGTCGCGTACCGGTTGCGGAGCCATCGTATGTGGCGGGGTTCCGGCAGTGGCAAACTCTGGGCCGTCAGGTGGACAAGGGCCAGTCGGGGTACATGATCTTCGCCCCGGTCACCGCTCGGTTTGCTTCGGCAAAACCGGGAAATGCGGCGTCGTGGCGCAGGCTGCAACGCGGTGAGAAACCGCGAGCGGGTGAGGTCGCCCGTTCGAAGATCATCGGGGTGAAACCCGCTTACGTGTGGGATGTCTCGCAAACCTCAGGCGATCCGATTCCCGAACGCCCGATGCCGGTGCTGTTGGAGGGCAAAGCCCCCACTGGGCTCTGGGACGGCCTCGCCGCCCAGATTGAGGCGCACGGATTCACCGTGGTGCAGGTGCCGCATGAGTGCATGATCCACGGCGCGAACGGGGTCACCGACTACGGTGCGAATACGGTCGCGGTGCGGGAAAACATGTCACCTGCGGCGCAGGTGAAAACGCTCACGCATGAGCTGGCACATGTGATGCTCCACGGACCGAATAATCCTGATGCGTCTGGACATCGCGGGATTGGTGAGGTGGAGGCCGAATCTGTTGCACTCATGGTGGGTGCTGCGCATGGAATGGACACCACTGGTTACACGATCCCGTACGTGACCGGTTGGGCCAGCACCGTGAAGGACTCATCCCCGGTCGAGGTCGTACAGGCTGCCGGTGAACGGGTACGGAAGGCCGCGACAGAGATTCTCGATCAGCTCGACACGACACAGGTCGGGGCTGGTGACCCGCCCGGCCTGGTGCGGGATACATCGCGACGCGAAGCGCGTCAGCGATTGGCCCCTCAGCCATTGCCTGAGCCGTCACCGCCCTCGGCTGTAGGTAGACGTGAACCGGTGAGGGGGCTGTGACATGGCGACCGTATTCAATGCTCTGGCCCGCATTCAGCACCTACCACTGCTGGATGCTGCGCGGTTGCTCGCGTCGGCCGGGGTGCCGGTGTTTCCATGCGTACCGGGTGAAAAACGCCCTCTGACCAGGCGTGGCTTCCATGACGCGACCACCGATCTGAACCAAGTGTCGGCGTGGTGGGATCGGTGGCCGAGCGCGAATCTCGCGATCCCCACCGGTCCCGCCTCGGGCATCGAGGTCGTAGACGTCGATATCAGTTCAAGCGGTTCTGGGTTCCCTGCGTTCCAGCGTGCACGCCGCGAAGGAATCGTGCACGGGTGGGCGGCGCTGGTGCGCACCCCGTCGGGCGGGTTGCACGTCTATTTCCCCTCCGGTACCTCGCGGGAGCAGCCTTCGTGGCAGGCACCCACGGCACAGATCGATTTTCGTGGCACCGGCGGCTACATCCTCGCCCCGCCGTCACAGGTGCGCCAGCCCGATGGTCACTTGAGACCGTACGAGTTGCAAAGCACCGGCTTGATAGAACCTTCGCCGGTGGATGCGTCTCGCCTGCGGAACTTCCTTGACCCACGCCCCTCACCTACCCACCAAGACCAGATGACACCGCGTCGGGGTCCTGATGTGCAGCGTCTCGGCCGATGGGTTGCAGCCCTGGGTGAAGGTGAACGGAACCAAGGCTTGTTCTGGGCAGCGTGCCGCCTCGCCGAAAACAACACCGCCGTTGGTGACACCCTCGCAGTTCTGGGACCTGCGGCGGCACACGCCGGACTGAGGCCACGAGAGATCACCACCACGATCCGCTCCGCATACCGCACCACCGACCCCGCTCATCGTGAGCCGGCAGGCAACGAACCGGCACCGCGTCGTTCTCCACCGCAGCAGGCTCTGGGCCGGGTGGTTGCATGACGACCCCGGTGTTACAGCGGCGTGGTGGACGGCTCGCGGTGAGCACCGCCGTGACAGGAACCGTGTTGATCGCCCTTGGCGCGTTCTGGTTGTCGTTCACCGCACTGGCAGACCTCGCGCGTAGGTCTGGGATTAGTGAAGGTCAGGCGTGGGCGTGGCCGGTGATCGTGGACGGCATTATCGTCGTCGCCACCGTCTCCGTCGTTGCTTTGGCTGGTCACCGTGCGGCCTGGTATCCGTGGATGCTGCTGGCCGCAGGTGCGCTCGTATCGGTGACGGCGAATGCGCTGCACGCCGTCATTGCCGCCGATGCCGACGTACCAGGGCTACTGGCCGCCGCTGTTGCCGCAGTGCCGCCACTGGTGCTCCTTGCGATCACGCATCTGACCGTCATCCTCACGCGCCCGATCGCCCCGAACAATTTCCCGTCCACGGCTGCGACCACTCCGGTACTCCTCGACAAAGCAGATATTGATGGCGACCAGGAGGTGCCGCGTGGCTTCCGGATTCCGACTCGCATAGTGCTGCGACGCCTCCGTTCACTGATGAGGCCTCGGCCATCAGCCCCGATCGGGGTGAGCTGGACCGGCGTGCGGTTGCTGCTGGGCTGCGCGGGCAGGGCTGGTCAAACAAGCGCATCGCCACACATTTCGGGGTGCACCCCTCGACCGTGGGGCGCTGGCTGCCCCAATCGCTTTCCATCACGAATGAACAGGAGACATCACCATGAATACCAAGCAACCCCCTCACGTCACTCATGAGCCCGAGTCCCCGCAAACCACACCGCGCGCGACAGCACCCAGCGCAGCTGAGGGGTCGCCCCATGAGGACGTGTCGGAGCTGGCCCGCCGAACTGATCCCTCCCTGAAGAGCAGAACGGTCACGGCGCGTGGTGTGGATCGGTTCGATCCACGTAGCGTCGCCTGGGTGCGCCTGTCCGACGCGTTGTCGGCATCGACTGCGCAGCTGGCGGGGCGTGGGATCAGTTTTGAGGCGGAACTGCACCGCCGGATCAGACGATTCCCGGTGCAGACCGTCGCAGCGTCACGAACGGCGATCTCGAACCGTGTCAGCAAGCTTCCACCGTTATCGGCGTTCGGTCGCCCCCGTCCCCACGGAGTGTCGGCACCGCAGCGGTCGGGTGTGGGGATGGCCCGGTGATGCGTTATGACGAGCACCGCAATCGTGCTGGCCCCGGATCGGTGGGAGGTGGTGCGCACCTCTCTAGCAGGAGGTGCCACCATCATGACTACAACCGCAGCGGCACATATCGATTTCACGACCGGAGAAGGCCTGCGCAGCCTTCTCACACGAATCCACGACGCAGGTAGGACCGCCTGGCGCAGTGACAGTGATGTTCCTGCGCTCATGGACTACACCGCCACCAAATACGCACCCCTTGCCAGGAAGCACGGCCTCGATGCGTGGGAGGCAGCCTCGGCGGCATTCGACGTGATGCGCACCCCCTCAATTCTGCGGGCGAACGATCCGTGGGGTGTGGTCACGCGGGCGGTGCAGATCACCTGCATTGCCGAAGCCCGCGCGAACGGGATGCTCTGCTCCACGCACCAGGCTCGCCGCCCGCAGTTTTCGGTGTTTCATGGCTCATCGTAAAAATGCGTGTAGTTGGGTTCGGAATCCGCCGGTGTCGAGCAGTGCTCTGGTGATGTAGTGGGTGAGGTTTCTGAAGCCCAGGGCGGTGCCGC
>NZ_JBHLUB010000025.1:0-57439 GCF_042434215.1 Micrococcoides hystricis
ACTGACACCACGTCCTTGTTCATACTCGTCAGCGTAGAGGCATGCGATCAAAGTATGTGAGGCACGACTTGGGCTACGCGATCAATATATGTAAGGTACGCCGGACTCTTGCCGAAAAGTGATGCGCGTTACTACAATGATGTGTATCGACCTACAGGAAGGGGACATATGACAGTTGCAGACCAGTTGGCCGGCACACGGTATTCCTCTAAACGGACATGTTTTCTCCGTGACTGAGTGGTTAGCAGTTGAGGTACTGCAGTACCGTAGGCCCGCCGACCGCCGATTCTCACCTGTAGGGCCGCTACGCTTCATGTGTTAGGAAGTTCAGATAGCCTGCCGCAAGGTAGACGAGAATCAACAACAGAATTTTAAACGGATCAAGAGAGCTGTAGACCATCTCTTGAGTACTCCATTACAGGAACCCCCGGTGGCAACGATGTCGCCGGGGGTTCTCTGCTTCTTGGACAACCCCGCTCCCCTAGCCCACGTGAGGCATCGTCCGGGTTAAAACACTTCAGGCGTCCATCCGGTGTTCCGGTGGACGCCTGAAGTATGAGAGCTTGTGAAGACTCTTCGGAGAAAAAGAACCTTAGTTCTTCTCGTCCTTGGTCTCTTCAGCGGATTCTGCCGACTCTGCGGACTCAGCTGATTCGGCGGATTCTGCCGATTCTGGGGAGTCTGCGGATTCAGCGGAGACTGCTTCGTCTTCGACGTTGGCAGCTGCTACCGCTTCGGCTTCGTCAACGACGGCCTGTTTCGGAGAAACAGGTTCCATGACCAGTTCGATGACGGCCATTGGCGCGTTGTCGCCCTGGCGGTTACCGATCTTGGTGATGCGGGTGTAGCCGCCTGGGCGGTTGGCCATTGCTGGGCCGATGACGGTGAACAGCTCGTGGACAACACCCTTGTTGGTGGCGTTGTTCGGGGAGAGCAGGCCGACGACCTTGCGGCGGGCGGCGATGTCGCCCTTCTTGGCCAGGGTCACCAGTCGTTCAGCGTAGGGGCGCAGGCGCTTGGCCTTGGCCACCGTGGTCTTCAGCGACTTGTTTTCGAACAGGCTAACGGAGAGGTTAGCCAGGATTTTCTTCTCGTGGGAAGCGGAGCCACCCAGACGAGGTCCCTTAGTTGGGGTAGGCATTGATTGATTTCTCCTTGAGTCTTAGTTTTCGTAGCCCTCAACACCGAAGTCGGCGGAAGCGTTCGGGTCAAACCCAGCGGAGTCTTTCAGGGAAAGGCCGAGTTCTACGAGTTTGTCCTTGACCTCGTCAATGGACTTGGCACCGAAGTTGCGGATGTCCATGAGGTCAGCTTCAGAACGGGATACGAGCTCACCAACAGTGTGGATGCCTTCGCGCTTGAGGCAGTTGTACGAGCGAACGGTCAGTTCCAAGTCTTCGATTGGCAGTGCCAAGTCGGCAGCCATGGCGGTGTCGACCGGCGATGGGCCGATCTCGATGCCTTCGGCTTCGACGTTGAGTTCACGTGCCAGGGTGAAGAGCTCGACCAGGGTGGTACCAGCAGAAGCGACGGCGTCCCGTGGGGACATGGCTTCCTTGGTTTCTACATCCAGGATCAGGCTGTCGAAGTCGGTACGCTGTTCAACGCGGGTGGCTTCAACTTTGAAGGATACCTTCAGCACTGGGGAGTAGATGGAGTCCACGAAGATCCGGCCGATTTCAGCATCGGCGGACTTGTTCTGGGTGGCCGACACGTAGCCACGACCGCGTTCGATGGTCAACTCCATGTCGAAGTTGCCCTTCTCGTTCAGGGTGGCGATGTGCAGGTCTGGGTTGTGGAATTCCACACCAGCTGGTGGGGTGATGTCCGCAGCGGTGACGACACCGGCGCCTTGTTTGCGCAGGTAGGCGACCACTGGTTCATCGTGCTCAGAGGAAACAGAGAGGTTCTTGATGTTCAGGATCAGCTCAGTGACGTCCTCTTTGACTCCTTCTACGGTGCTGAACTCGTGCAGCACGCCATCGAGGCGAACGCTGGTGACAGCAGCACCGGGGATGGAGGAGAGCAGGGTACGGCGAAGCGAGTTTCCCAGGGTGTAGCCGAATCCTGGTTCCAGCGGTTCAATGGTGAAACGGGAACGGTTCTCGGAGACGACTTCTTCGGTCAGCGTGGGGCGCTGTGCAATAAGCACTAATATTTCCTTTCAGAAGCATCCGCTATATGACGCAACACAGGTGGTGGAAACGTTTTCGACCGTGTCCGGTCGAAGTTGTTGGTTGTCCGGCTTCCCGGCGCGCGTGGCGCTGGGTGGGAAAGCCGAACTGCTGGGCCGAAGTTAGACGCGGCGACGCTTCGGTGGGCGGCAGCCGTTGTGGGCGCTTGGGGTGACGTCCTGGATGGAGCCAACCTCAAGACCGGCAGCCTGCAGGGAGCGGATCGCGGTTTCGCGACCGGAGCCTGGGCCCTTGACGAAGACATCGACCTTGCGCAGGCCGTGTTCCTGAGCACGCTTGGCAGCTGCTTCAGCAGCAACCTGAGCGGCGAATGGGGTGGACTTGCGGGAACCCTTGAAACCGGATTCACCGGCAGAGGCCCAAGAGATCACAGCACCGGTTGGGTCCGTGATGGACACGATGGTGTTGTTAAAGGTGCTCTTGATGTGGGCTTGACCCACGGATACATTCTTTTTGGCGCGACGCGGTTTGCGTACTGCAGTAGCCCGTGACTTAGGGGGCATGAATTTCTCCTACTGGTTACAGCTAATTCTTGTTCGGATGAAGAAGGAAGAAGGGTCTACTTCTTCTTACCGGCGACGGTCTTCTTCGGGCCCTTGCGGGTACGAGCGTTAGTCTTGGTGCGCTGACCGTGGACGGGCAGACCGCGACGGTGGCGCAGGCCCTGGTAGCTACCAATTTCAACCTTGCGGCGGATGTCGGCTGCAACCTCACGGCGCAGGTCACCCTCGACCTTGAAGTTGCCTTCAATGTAGTCGCGTAGCTGAACCAATTCGGCATCGGAGAGATCTTTCACGCGGGTGTTCGGGTTGATCCCGGTCTCCGCCAAAGTCTGCTCTGCACGGGTCTTACCCACGCCGTAGATGTATGTAAGGGCAATGATCACGCGCTTGTCACGCGGAATGTCAACGCCTGCTAGACGTGCCATAAAGGCAGTCCTCCTCTTTCGTTAATTTGTGAAGGTGTGGAGCAGCACATTCCATGGTCAATTTCTAGACCACCGTAGTGGGAGTTACGTACGGTTTATGGCTAGAACCTTGGTCTCCGGCCTTCTCAAAACCCGGAGGTATGGTGTCCGTTTCATCCGAAAATGAAGTGGACCCTGTGCTGCCGATTATGTAATTACTACGCGTGGGGCTAGACCACTAAAGTCTAAAGTTAGCCCTGACGCTGTTTGTGGCGTGGGTTGCTGCAAATCACCATGACACGGCTGTGGCGACGAATCACACGGCAGTTGTCACAGATTGGCTTCACGCTAGGCTGAACCTTCATGGCTCTCCTTCGCAGTGGTATTTGTTTTATTTGTAGCGGTAGACGATACGACCACGGTTCAGGTCGTATGGGCTCAGCTCAATCACTACGCGGTCCTCGGGGAGGATGCGGATGTAGTGTTGACGCATTTTTCCGGAAATAGTTGCCAGCACGATGTGGTCGTTCTGCAGCTTCACACGGAACATTGCGTTCGGCAATGCTTCGGTGACGGTGCCTTCCACCTCGATGACGCCTTCCTTCTTAGCCATATCCTCCACTCACATATTTGCTCTGCCACTTCTTAACAGGCGCGATCCTGTGGCTACAGGCGCGCGCATGCTGATCCAGGTGATCAAAAGCGACATTGGGATTTGGGGTGCACAGAGCACAACCAACAATCCAGTCTACGCTGTTGGGGCAAAGAAGTTAAATCGAGATAGGTGTGGGCTTGATCCCAAAGGGCGCCAGACCGGCTTCCCCACCGTCGGGGGCGGTCAGCACCCAAATGCCGTCCTTGTGGACCGCGACGGCGTGCTCCCACTGGCAGGTGTTAGAGCCATCTGCGGTGACGACGGTCCACTCGTCTTCCAGCAGCAGTGTTTCTTCGGAGCCGAGCGAGGTGATGGGCTCAATGCAGAAGCACATGCCGGGTTTGATTTTGATGGGCCGCGGGTAGTGGGCGGCGTAGTTGAGCACATCGGGTTCCATGTGCATTTCTGAACCGATGCCGTGTCCGGCGTAGTCACGCAGGATGCCGAGCTTCTTGCCTGGTGCGGCCTCGATGGCCTCTTCAATGGCGATGCCGACTTGGCCGATGTGGGTGGCATTGGCCAGTGCTGCGATGCCGGCCCACATGGCATTTTTGGTGACCTCGGAGAGCCGTACATCTTCCGGGTCTGGCTTCTCCCCCACCAATACGGTGCGGGCGGAGTCTGCGTGCCAGCCGTTTAGGATGCAACCGCCGTCAATCTTGAGCACGTCACCATTGCGGACGATCACGTCTTTGGACGGGATGCCGTGGACGGCTTCTTCATTGATGGAGGTGCAGATGGTTCCGGGGAATCCGTGGTAGCCCAGGAAGTTGGATGTGGTCCCGGCCTCGGTGATGGCTGCGGAGAAGATGGCATCAAGCTCGGCAGTGCTGATGCCATCTTCCACTGCTGCGACGGTGCGATCGAGCGCGTCAGCAAGGATCAGGCCGGCCTCGGCCATGATCTTTTGCTGCTTGGGGGTCTTGAGCTCGATTTTGCGTCGGAACATGCCTACACAGACTTTCGTAAGGGGAAGTGGTTAGTTCTTGATGGCGGTCAAGATGCGGGTGGTGATCTCGTCGATGTCACCGGTGCCGTCAACGGTCTTGACGATGCCGCGGCCTTCGTACTGGGAGACGACGGCCTGGGTTTCCTCGTGGTAGAGCTTCAGGCGGTGGCGGATGACTTCTTCGTTGTCATCTTCGCGGCCTTCGATTTCGGCGCGTTTGAGCAACCGGGTGACCAGCTGATCGTCCGGGACGGTCAGCACCAGTACGGTGTCCAGTTCTTGGCCGAGTTCGCTCAGCATGCCATCGAGTGCTTCCACTTGGCCGGCGGTGCGTGGGTAGCCGTCGAGCAGGAACCCGTTTTTCACATCGTCTTGGCCGAGGCGGTCCTTGACCATGTTGTTGGTGACGGAGTCTGGGACGAAGTTACCGGCGTCGATGTACTTCTTGGCTTCAACACCCAGCGGGGTCATTTCTTTGACGTTGGCGCGGAAGATATCCCCGGTGGAGATGGCTACGATGCCTAGATCGTCCACAATTCGAGCTGCCTGGGTGCCTTTACCGGAGCCGGGAGGGCCCATGATGAGCATGCGGGTCATCGCAATAGTCCTTCGTAGTTTCGTTGTTCCATTTGGGCGTTGATTTGCTTGACGGTTTCAAGCCCCACACCAACCATAATCAGGATCGATGTACCGCCGAAGGGGAAATCTTGGTTTGCGTTGATCAGCACGAAGGCGATCAATGGGATCAGTGCGATGACACCGAGGTAGAGCGAACCGGGGAACGTGATGCGGGAGATCACGTAGGAGAGGTAGCGCTCGGTTGGTTTGCCGGCACGGATGCCCGGGATGAACCCACCGTACTGCTTCATGTTGTCCGAGATCTCCTTCGGGTTGAAGGTGATGGAGACGTAGAAGTAGGTGAACCCGATGATCATCAGGAAGTAGAAGAACATGTACACCGGGTGGGATCCGGTACCGAAGTACTGGCCGAGGAACAAGACCCAGCCCGGCGGCTCGGTGCCGTCTTGCGGGGTGTTGAACTGGATCAGGATGCCCGGCAGCATCAGAATCGAGGAGGCGAAGATCACCGGGATCACACCGGCCATGTTGACCTTGATCGGCAGGTAGGTCGATGGTGCGGAGACCATCTGGCGGCCGACTTGGCGTTTGGCGTATTGGACCGGGATGCGGCGCTGGGACTGTTCAACGAAGATGACCAAAACCACCACGACCATGCCGATGGCCAACACGGTGAAGAAGGTGCGCCAGCCCTGGGTGACCCAGATCTGGCCCATGGCGCCCGGGAAACCGGCGGCGATGGAGACGAAGATCAGCATGGACATGCCGTTACCGACACCGCGTTCGGTGATGCGCTCACCCAACCACATGATCATCACGGAACCGGCGGTCAGCACGACGATGATCAGCAGGATGTTAAACAGGCTGCCATCAGGGATGATCGGCAGGTTACAGTTCAGCAGCGCACCGGTTCTGGCCAGTGAGGTGATGGTGGTAGCGTTCAGCAGCGCCAGTGCGATCGTCAGGTAGCGGGTGTACTGGGTGATGGTGGCTTGGCCTTCAGCACCCTGTTTGTGGAGCTCTTCGAAGCGCGGAATCACCACGCGCAGCAGCTGCACGATAATGGAGGCCGTAATGTACGGCATGATGCCCAGGGCAAAGATGGAGACCTGCAGCATCGCGCCGCCGGAGAACATGTTCACGAATGAGTACAGCCCGCCCGAGGTGCCGCCTTGGGCCAGACACTGCTGCACGTTGTTGTAATCAACACCAGGTGCCGGGATGAAGGAGCCCAGCCGGTAGATGGCGATGATCCCGAGGGTGAACCAAATCTTGTTTCGCAGATCTGGTGTTCTTAAGACCCTTGCGATGGCGCTAAACAAGCGTCCTCCTGGCATGATTGGGATTCGTGATGGCATGGTGAGGCCAACAAAGGCCACCTAGCGATCTTACCGCGTGAGAAGAAATATCCGTAACTGCGTGACCTGCCGGTAGATGCGGGGTGAACGCCGGTACCGCCATCTGGCTGCAGTGAGCAATCGTGTCATGGAACGGCGGCGGGGGTCATGGCTGTGTGAACATAGTCTAGGGTGTGCCGCTGGATGGACACAGGTTATGGGAATGAGGGGCACATGGCGAAGCTCCAAGTCCGTGAGAACAAGACGACCGTTCTGCAGTTCTTGCGTGGTGAGCGCTTCATCGATCCTCCGCTGCGCTTGACCGTTTTGGTCTTTGCCGTCATGAGTTTTACCCCCGGGTTCTTCGAGTCCGACCAATTCGGGTATTTGGTCCTGACAACGCTCGCTTCCCTGCTTCTGGTGTTCGCCCCGTTCACTCCACTTGTCAGCGCCCTAGGTGGCTTGGTGGGCTATGTCCTGTTCGCCATCGTGTACGGCGAGTACTTGAACCCGTTTCAGAGCACCGTCTTGGTGGCGTTGGCTGTGCTGCTCACCGAGTTCCGGTGGCGGCTGTTCGCCATGCTTTCGGCGTTGTTGTTCGTCAGTAACTTTGTGGCCGGTTCGCTGCGCGCGGTGGCCACCGGCAGCGACAATCTGGTGATGCTTCTGTTCATGTGGTTGATCGGCGCCATCTTGGGTCTTTCAGCCGGGTTGTTTGAGCGCCAGATCCGCCAGGAAATCGCCCGCCGGGAAGAGTTGGCCCGGCAAAACCAGCAGCAGCTGGAGCGACTGCGGATGCAGGTCGCCCTCGATACCCACGACACGGTTTCGCATGGGTTGGCAGCTGAGGCAGCCATCATGCGGATGTTGGCGGCGGATCCGAAACCAACCCTGGCCGAGGACTCCCGGCTGACGGAGCTGGCGCTGGTTAACGCGCACACCCAGCAGCAATTGCGGCTCCTGTTGGGCCGGCTGACGGCCCAGACCGCGCACCCGTATGCGGATGCGGACTTCAAGACTGATCTACAGCGGGCCGCCGAGCTGATTAGGGCCGCCACCGAGGCAGGTGGTTTTGAGCTGAGCATCACGATCGGTGAGGTGCCGGAGAAGGTCCCGATCTCCGTGTTGGACGCGACGCTGTTTGTGATGAAGGAACTGGCCACCAACATCGTTAAACACTCCGCCAGCAGTACCTCCTGCCACCTAGAAGTCAGCTCCGATGCTGCCCGAGAGATGATTTTGGCGCATTCCTGCAACCCGGCGAAGTCCGAGAAAGTATTGACCCCGCGCAGCCTGAGCACGCGTGTGCGTCATCATGGTGGAACCTGTACGGTGGAGAACACTGCGGGCCGCTACCTGGTCAGCGTCGAGTTGCCGATTGACGCCCCGGAGACCAGCACAGAGTCAAAAATTTAGCCAAAATACCTCGTTTGAGGGATGTGTAATTTGCATCCGGAAGGTGTACTGGAAGACATGAAAGCACTTCTCACTGCAGCCTTGGCGACGTCGTTGTCGCTAGCAGGCTTCTCCGCTGCACCCTCACCCGTTGCTCAGCTTGAGATTGCACCGGCTGCAGCGCAGCCGCAGGGCAAGCTCTTTCACTGCATCGGTTGGTGGTTCTCCGATAAACCCAAGTATCGGAAGTACTGCCTATGACATCGTTGATTCCGGCGCAAGCCGAAAGCACCGAGGAAAAAGT
This sequence comes from Micrococcoides hystricis, assembly GCF_042434215.1. Taxonomy (NCBI): domain Bacteria; kingdom Bacillati; phylum Actinomycetota; class Actinomycetes; order Micrococcales; family Micrococcaceae; genus Micrococcoides; species Micrococcoides hystricis. Next base: position 8,322 of record NZ_JBHLUB010000025.1, read on the forward strand.
GGACCAGATCCGGGTCATGATCGTCGATGATGACCCGTGGACCACGAAAGCTTTGGTGCACTCGTTGACCCGTGACCCACGCATTGATGCGTTGGAACCACTGCACAGCGGCGAAGAGGCGTTCGTCTCCTACGCCAAACTGCGCCCTGATGTGGTGTTGATGGATGTCAACATGCCAGGTGGGATGAGCGGTGTGGAAGCGACCTTGATGATTCGAGAAATCGATCCGGCCGCGACCATTCTGATTCTGACCACGGTCTCCCCCGGCCCGGGCATCGCCCGGGCGTTGGAAGCGGGGGCGGTTGCGGCACTGAATAAGACTGCCTCGGAAGACACCATCCGAGAGTCGGTGATTCGTGCGGCAGCCGGGGATGATCCACGGCTGCTGAAGAACTTGGCCCAAGACATTCAGATCTGCGGGGATCGGCTGGGCCAAACCTCGGCCACTATCCCGACGCTGACTGCCGTGGAAAAGCAGGTCCTGCACGCGATTTGCGAAGGCCTGGGTTACGAAGAGATCGCTGCGGCGATGAGCCTGTCGGCGTGGACCGTGAAGACCCACACCAAGAACCTACGACAAAAACTGCATGCTGAGAACCTGGCCCAGTTGGTGGTGCGGGCGCTGCAGTATCGGTTTATTTCAACCTAATAGGCTGGCTCAAACTCGAAGGCTTGGAGACTGCCCCCTCACTCCAAGTTCCTTCGGGTTTGAGTCTTTTCTTTGAAGTTAGCTATTAAAAGAACCCGCCCGGTACCACGAACGATGCGTGATACCGGGCGGGTTCTGTTTTGCTTAAGCTAGCGCCTTAGCGGGTCTGGGTAGAACCACCGGCTGCAGCAATCTTCTCCTTGGCGGAGTTGGAGAATGCGTCAGCGGTGACATCGACCTTCACGGAGATTTCTCCGGTGCCGAGGACCTTGACCAGCTGGCCCTTGCGGACCGCACCCTTGGCCACCAATTCCTCGACAGTCACGGTGCCGCCCTCTGGGAACAGCTGACCGATCTTGTCCAGGTTGACGACCTGGTAGTTGGTCTTGAATGGGTTCTTGAAGCCGCGCAGTTTCGGCAGGCGCATGTGCAGTGGCAGCTGGCCACCTTCAAAGCCTGCAGGAACTTGGTTACGTGCCTTGGTACCTTTGGTACCGCGGCCGGCGGTCTTGCCGCCCTTACCGGCTTCACCGCGACCAACGCGGTGCTTCTTCGACTTGGCGCCCGGAGCTGGGGCTAGATCGTGAAGCCCTAGGTTCTTGTTTTCTTCAGCCATGGTTAGTTGGCCTCCTCAACCTTCAGCAGGTGACGGACCGTGTTGATGTAACCAACAGTCACAGCGTCAGCGGTGCGAACCACGGACTGCCCAATGCCCTTGAGTCCGAGGGAACGGACGCAAGCGCGCTGAGAAGCGGTGGCACCGATGAGGGACTTCACCTGGGTGATTTCCAGTTTTGCATCGCTAGCAACGAGGTTCTTAGCCATTGTTGGCACCTGCCTTCGCCTTTGCAGCACGGTCAGCTTCCATGGTGCGCAGCATAGCGGCTGGGGCAACCTCGTCCAGAGCCTTACCGCGGCGAGCGGCAACAGCCTGTGGTTCTTCCAGCTTCTTCAGCGCATCCACGGTGCCGTGGATGATGTTGATGGCGTTTACCGAGCCCATGGACTTGGAGAGCACATCGGAGATACCAGCGCATTCCAAGACGGCGCGCACTGGACCACCGGCGATCACACCGGTACCAGGGGAGGCTGGGCGCAGCATGACTACACCGGCAGCGTCTTCACCGAGGACGCGGTGTGGAATGGTGGAACCAACGCGTGGGACGCGGAAGAAGTTCTTCTTGGCTTCTTCAACACCCTTGGCGATAGCGGCTGGTACTTCCTTGGCCTTGCCGTAGCCGACGCCGACCATACCGTCACCGTCGCCGACGACGACAAGTGCGGTGAAGCTGAAGCGACGACCACCCTTGACGACCTTGGCAACGCGGTTGATGGAGACGACGCGCTCGAGGAACTTGTCTTTTTCCTCTTGGCGTTCGTTACGACGGCCACCGCGCTCACCGCGACGGCCACCACGTTCGCCACGGTCGGCGCCGCGTTCACCGCGACGGCCGCCACGGCCCTGTTCAGTGTTGGCAGCGGCTTCGGTTTCCGTACCCTGGTTTTGCATATCCTTGTTTTCTTCGGTCACAGTGACAGCCCACCTTCCCGTGCACCTTCGGCTACTGCAGCAACCCGGCCGTGGTATTTGTTACCAGCGCGGTCGAAGACAACGGCTTCGACGCCGGCTGCTTTGGCGCGTTCGGCTACGAGTTCACCAACGCGTTTGGCTTTAGCGGTTTTGTCGCCCTCGAGGGAGCGCAGGTCTGCTTCCATGGTGGAAGCGGACGCAACGGTCAGACCCTGGGAGTCGTCAACCAGCTGCGCGACCATGTGACGGGATGAGCGGGTCACGACCAAGCGTGGACGCTCTGCGGTACCAACTACGCGTTTGCGTACACGCAGGTGGCGGCGTCCGCGTGCAGCGGACTTGCTCTTACCTTTTACAAGAGCCATGACTACTTACCTGCCTTTCCGGCCTTGCGGCGGATGTGTTCGCCTACGTACTTGATGCCCTTACCCTTGTATGGGTCGGTCTTACGCAGTTTGCGGATCTTAGCCGCGGTCTCGCCAACCAGTTGCTTGTCGATACCGGCGACGGACACCTTGTTGTTGCCCTCGACGGTAAAGGTGATGCCTTCTGGGGCTTTCACCGGAACTGGGTGGGAGTAGCCTAGGGCGAACTCGAGGTCGCTGCCCTTGGCCTGGACACGGTAACCGGTACCGACGATTTCAAGATCCTTCTTGAAGCCTTCGGTGACACCGACAACCATGTTGTTGATCAGCGAGCGGGTCAGACCGTGCAGCGAACGTGCGTCGCGGTCTTCGGAGCCACGGACCACCGTGATGGTGCCGTCTTCGACGGTGACGTTGATGTCGCCGACGATTTCCTGGCTCAGCTCACCTTTGGAGCCTTTGACGGTGATGGTGTTGCCGTCAATCTTTACATCCACACCTGCGGGAACAGTGATGGGAAGACGTCCAATACGTGACATGAGTTTCTTCTCCTTCCTGTTACCAGACGTAGGCGAGGACTTCCCCGCCGACGCCCTTCTTAGCGCATTCGCGGTCTGTCAGCAGACCGGAAGAGGTGGATAGGATCGCGATACCGAGTCCACCCAGCACGTGTGGCAGGTTGTTGGACTTGGCGTAAACGCGCAGACCTGGTTTGGAGATACGGCGAACACCTGCGATGGAGCGTTCCCGGTTCGGACCAAACTTCAAGGTGATGGTGAGGTTCTTACCGACCTCAGCATCTTCTTCTTTCCAAGCTTCGATGTAGCCTTCAGCCTTGAGGATCTCGGCTACGCCGGTCTTCAGCTTCGAGCTAGGCATCGAAACGGTGTCGTGATACGCCGAGTTGGCGTTGCGCAGACGGGTTAGCATGTCTGCGACTGGATCAGTCATTGTCATGGTGGGCGTTCTGCCCTTCCTCGTTACGGTTTCCGTACATCCGAAGTCTGTGCTCTAGATGTAGGACCTGCAACGTAGTGCTTACTTGTTGTCAGTCTTGAACGGGAAGCCCAGTGCACGCAACAGCGCACGGCCTTCTTCGTCAGTCTTGGCGGAGGTCACGATGGTGATGTCCATACCGCGGACGCGGTCGATCTTGTCGACGTCGATCTCGTGGAACATGGACTGTTCGGTCAAGCCGAAGGTGTAGTTACCGTTACCATCGAACTGCTTCGGGGACAGGCCGCGGAAGTCGCGGATACGTGGCAGCGCCAGGGTCACCAGGCGGTCCACGAATTCCCACATGCGGTCGCCACGCAGGGTTGCGTGGGCGCCGATAGGCATGCCTTCGCGCAGTTTGAACTGAGCGATCGACTTACGGGCGCGGGTCACCAGTGGCTTCTGACCGGTGATCGCGGTCAGGTCCTTGATGGCGCCGTCGATGATTTTCGAGTCCTTGGCTGCTTCACCAACACCCATGTTTACGACAACCTTGACCAGGCCTGGGACCTGCATCACGTTGGCGTAGTTGAATTCATCCTGCAGGGATTTGCGGATTTCTTCACGGTATTTGGTCTGCAGACGTGGGGTGATCTTGGTCTGTACTTCAGTCGTCATTACAGATCCTTTCCAGAAGCCTTGGCGTAGCGGACGCGAACGGTCTTCTTGACACCGTTTGCTTCCACAACTTCTTCACGGAAACCAACGCGGGTTGGCTTCTTGGTTTCTGGGTCCACCACAGCCACATTGGAAATGTGGATTGGGGCTTCAGACTCGACACGGCCACCTTCGGTGGAACCGGCCTGGCCGGCCTTCAGGTGACGGGTGATGACGTTGATGCCTTCAACCAGAACACGCTCATCGGCTGGGAATACGCGCAGGACCTTGCCCTGTTTGCCGCGATCCTTGCCGGTCAGCACCTGGACGAGGTCGTCCTTCTTGATTTTGGCTGCCAAAACTAGATCACCTCCGGTGCCAGGGACACGATCTTCATGAAGCGCTTGTCACGCAGTTCGCGTGCGACTGGGCCGAAGATACGGGTACCGCGTGGTTCGCCATCGGATTTGAGGATGACGGCTGCGTTCTCATCGAACTTGATGTAGGAACCGTCTGGGCGACGGATTTCCTTCTTGGCGCGCACCACAACGGCCTTGACGATTTCACCCTTTTTGACGTTGCCGCCAGGGATAGCGTCTTTGACGGTGGCGACAATGGTATCGCCAATGCTTGCGTAACGGCGTCCTGAGCCACCGAGCACACGGATTGCCAAGATTTCTTTGGCGCCGGTGTTGTCGGCAACTTTGAGCCGCGATTCTTGCTGAATCACTTACTTACTCCTGTTGTCTCGCTGGTTCTCAGTCCTCAATCGGACCGAGCCTTGCGGAACGGATATGGTGTACATCTTGCTGCGCTTACCCCCACCAGTATGAGCTAGACCAACTGGTAGAGCACACAGAGGCTGCACCCGTTGGTGAAGCGAGTAGATGGGGCCGAGGCACATTTCTTGCAAGATTTGTGTGGCTCCTACTAGATGCGGGGTGGATGGCCCCGCCAAATAGAAGGCACACAAGTAGTTAATACTAACGTACGTGGCCCAGAGATCTTAAATCCGGTGGGAGTGGTCTTGCCCACCGGCGCGGGCCCGGTCAGTTTTGAGGGCCCGGATACGGGCATCAGTATACCCGGCACGCCAGAGGTACAGGCCCACAGCGATGAGGACAGCACCGGCCAGGACCGCCCACCAGGGGAAGCCGGGCACCTCGGAGTCTTTGCCTGCGTCTTCGAGGTCTTGGGCCGGGGTGGGAGTAACTCGTTCGGCGGTGACCAGGATGCGGTGCGAGTTGATTCCGAGCGGGGTGCAGGTGATCAGGGTGACAACGTCGGCACCCGGACGCACCCGCAAGGTATCTGTCTCATCGGGTTCCACGACCCGGGTTTCGATGACCTCATAGGTGAGCACTTCGCCGAAGACCTCCAGGGTGAAACGGTCACCGCTGTCGATCTTGTCCAAGTCATTGAACATGGTGGCGTTGGCCAGGCCACGGTGGGCGGTGATGACGGAGTGGGTGTCGATCCCGCCGATCGGCAGGTGCGAGCCTTCGAGGTGGCCGGCACCGCGGTCGAGGGTGTCGTCATCGGTGCCGTGGTAGATGGGCAAGTCGACATTGATCTTGGGGATTTTGACCCGGCCCATCAGGCCGTTGCCGGCGTTGAGGATCTGGTTGTAGTCCAGCGATTGGTCGCTGCTGGTTCCGACCCCGGTGGCTTTGCGCTGGTGCGCTTCGAGATTGACCCCGGCCGAGAGTGCGTCATTGTATTGGCGGGCCTTGGCCAGTTGTTCGCGAGCGCTGGGCTCAACGTGTTCCAAGGCTGCAGCGTAGTTGTCCACGATCTGGGACTGATTGTAGGAGGAGAACCAGGCCGCGATCGTTGGGTAGAGAAAGACACTGACCCCTACGAGGGCAAGGAGGGTGATGAGCCACGTCATTTTGGCTGGCCTCCACCCATGGGTGTTGCCGCGTGCACGCACGGTTGAGCGTGTTGCGGTCCCCGCTTTCGCGGTCGTGGGCTTCTCGGTCAGTGTCATAGCCAGATTCTGTGTGTGGGTTGCGGGCGCCGGTGGCACACGTGCTAATGGACGCGTGCCACCGGCGACTGGCCGGCCCTGTCGGGGTCTTCGAAAGAGCAGGGCCGGTCAGCCGCAATTGTGTTGTTTAGTTTTGTGCTGCGCGGCGGCGGCTGATGATCATCAGCGTGCCGGCAACCACCACGAGCCCCAGACCAGCGATGGTCATGATGAGCGCACCGGCCGAACCGGTCAGTGGCAGCTCTGGGACGCTTTGCTGGGTGTTGGTGATGGTCTGGTCCACCGTGGCGCTCACGCCCGGCACAACGGTCACCGGGGTGTCTGCATCAGCTGGGGTGACGTAACCGGCTGGTGCTTGCACTTCCCGGAGCACGTAGCAGCGCTGGGTCGCGTCAACCGCTTCATTAACACTGTCGGAGACGAAGAGCCCGGCAATGTTGATGCGGCCGGAGGAATCGGAGGTGAACTGGGTCTGTCCACCGACCTCGATGGCGTTACCGGTGGCGACGGCATCGTCACAGGTGGTGGCGTACGGGGCTTCTGCGGCGTAGACCTCGAAGATCGCGCCTTGTAGGCCGGTGGCCGGGGTGGCGTCGTTGTTCTTCTGAATCAGGACATCACCCCAGTTGGTCTGTACCGGGTCAGATTCGATCGTGTTGCCGTCAATGGTGACGGTTGCAACGTTTTCAATCGCGCCATCGCCCACAGCGTTCACGGTGCCTTGGAAGACCGTCACGACTGAGGCGCCCTCTTGGGACTCAAGCCAGGTCAGACCGGCTGCGGTGAAGGTCACCGTGATGGTCTGCCCGGTGGTGGTCACGTTGTAGTAGCTGGCATCGACCGCAGTACCGTTGACCGTCACCGAATCAACACCGTTCGGTGTCAGACGGGTGTCCAGCGTGTCCGCGATGACGTAGGAGCTCAGGTTGTCATTGGGGCCGATCTGCGGGACCCGAGTGGTGACCGGGAACTGCAGGTTAGCGCCCAAGCCCAGTGCGGTCTGAGTCTGGACAGACTTCTCGATCGAGCTGACGGCGTTCTTCGGGTAGACGTGAACGTCGTAGAGCCAACCGTTGTTGTGTGGGAACGGGATGGTGACGATGAATGGTGCGGCGCGGTCCACAACCGTGCTTGGGGCATCCGTCTCACAGACCAAGTACACGCCGACCGGTTTGCTGAAGGTCAAGGTGCCGTCAGCGGCGGTGGTTCCGGTTTCTGCTGCGCCCAAGGTGTAGCCGGTAGGCGCGGTGCAGTTCTCCCCGGGGGTCAGGCCATCTAGGCCGTCCCACGCGTCTGGGTCACCGAGGTTTACCGGGCTACCGTTTTGCAGCAGCGGGTAAACCGTGAATTCCACGCCTTCAACCGGGTTTTCCAGTGGAGCGCTGGTGCCTTCCGGAGACTGGTCAGCTGGAGCAGGCTGGTGCTCGTGCTTATGGATGGTGATGGAGCCTTGGGCGCCAGTGTCAATGTTGCCGTAGTCTGGGGCAGCCGTCGCCATGCCGACAAAGCCGAACATGCCGACCAGAAGGGCCACGAAGGCGGCGAGCGCCCGTGTCCCTAACCCCGTTTTCCAAATCTTCATTTGGATCCTCTTTCTCTTTCTTCGGTGCAGCGTGACTGCTCCCATACCAACGACCGGTTAGTCGTTGAAACCTGTGTTATTGCGTGGCGTCTGCTTCCAGACGCGTGTTGTTCCGACGGCGCCAGTAGGCGATCGCCAGCGTCGCGGTGATGCCGGCCGCGCCGGTAATCAGGAAGATGTGGGTGCCCACTCCCCCGGTTAGCGGCAACGCTGGCCCCTCACGTTGTTCATTCGTGAAAGGGTCCGCGAATGCGTGATTGAGGTTGGTCGCCGAGATAGTGAACGTGTGAACGGTGTCGTCCCGCAGGTAACCAGCCGGGGCGGTGGCTTCTGTGAGCTGGTAGTCGCCCCACGCCAGCGCCTCTAACTTGAATTCACCGGCAGCGGGGTCCTTATCGTCCCCGGTGCAGGCGGCAGCAGTTTCGGCAATGCAGTCGGTGATCGTTTTCCCGGCCGCGGGCAGCCCCGGTCCGGTGAGGGTCCATTCGGATCCGCCCAGTGGTGTGCCAGGATCAGCAGCGTCGGTCTTAGACCACGTGACGGTCCCCAAGATGCGCTCGTTGACGATGTCCCCTACCTGGATCGTGTCCGCAACGTTGTCTCGGTTGATCGTGATGGTCCGCGGGGTGGTATTGAGGGTGTAGCCGGTAGGTGCTTTTGTTTCCTCTAGGACGTAGTTACCCCACGTAAGATTCTCCACACGGAATGAGGCGGCGGCCGGGTCTTTGTCTGCACCGGAGCAAGGGGCAGCAGTACAGTCGGTGACCGCGACGGTGGGCCCGTCAGTGCCGGGGCCGCGCAGACGCCATTCGGATCCGGCCAGCGGCTGCTGCTCGTCGTTGACTTTCCGCCAGCTGATTTTGCCGCGCTTCTTGGTGTTGGCTTGGGCACCGAGGGCAATCGGTGTCGGTGTGTTCGACGCATTGACCACGTTGTTCTGGCCAATTGTGAAACGCACCGGTTCCGCGAGTCCGTCGTAACCGGTAGGTGAGTGTGTCTCTGTCAGGACGTACTCGCCCCAAGCAAGATCATTGATCCGGAACTGTCCCGCAGCCGGATTCTTGTCAGGCCCGTTGCACGGTTCGGCAGTACAATCCTGAATCGTGACGGTTGGCCCACCGATACCGGGTCCCTGTAGGGTCCAGCGTGAACCGCTCAACAGCGATTGCGTGTCGGCGTCAACCTTTGAGAATGTGATCGAGCCTTTGATCCGGGGGTTCTGGAACCGCCGCTCAATGACGGCGTTCTTCGTCACCGTAACGGCAGAAACCGCAGGGGACGACAGCGTGTAACCGTTGGGTGGGGTTACTTCCTGAATCAGGTACTTACCCACGGTGGTGTTCGGCCATTGGACGACACCGTTTGCACCGGTTGTGAGCTCTCCGCCTACACGGGTGTCAGTTCCTGGCTGCAGGGCCCCGTCTCCGTTAACGTCTTTCCACAGCTGAAACCGAGCACCATCAAGTGTGATGGTTGGGTTTGTGGCATCGACCTTGACTGCACGAGGCGTGCCGGTGGCCGGAGCGTTAGTGATGGTACACACGAAGTTCGCGGTGCCGCCTTGCGCCGTGGCAGGGATCGTGACGCTGCCGGCCTCTCCCGTCCCGGAAGTGTCCAGTCCCGGCCCGGTACACCGCCATGTTCCGCTGTATTCGGCGTCCGTGGTAATCAATTCGTCAAACTGAAACGTCCCTCCGCCGTGGACGGGAACAGGACCAACCATTTGCTCTTGCAGCCCTTGAGCGGTCCCTGCCGTTGTATTGGTGGAAATGACCGTGCCGTCATTGGTTTTCAGCCTGAGTTGGAACTGGTCCTCAGGGTTGAGGCGGCTGGTGACGGATTTCCTCAGGGTCAATGTCGGCGGGCTACCGCAAGAGGCAAGGTCAGTACTCGAATTACGGCCTGAAAACAGATTCCCCGTGATCGGCGCACCAACTGTCGCGGCGGTTTGAGCGTCGATGGCAACAATCTGTCGCCCCTTACCCACATAGATAGTCCCGTTGCTCGCAAAGGCGATGCCGTTGATCGCTCCTTGAACAGTCGTGGATGGGGGCAGCGGGTCTTGCCATGACCGAGGCGGAGAGGATGTCCAATCTAGCTGGATTGGATTCGGCGATGTTCTTGCTGCATCCAGACTTGCTTTCGGCACCGTAATGATCGACACGGTTCCGGTACCGGAGGATGAGGAAATGGCGTTGTGCCTGACAATGTAGAGATTGCCGTTACTGTCAAAGGCCATATCTCCGTTGTTCAGGGCGCTGTTGTTCTGGTTGGGCAGCCCGCTGACATCACCTAGATGGCGGAAAGTCCTGTTCTCCACGTCGAATCTATACAGCTCAAAACGTGCAGCGCCACCACTGCTGGATTGCACGAAGGTGCCAAAAAGAAAGTTCCCGTTCGTCGGATCAATGGCACCGGCAACAATGGGGGCGGCCACATTGAACCACGTTGTCGAAGCATAACTCGGACTACCGTTGATCATCCGCAGGACTCGAACTCGATCCTGGCCAGTGATTAACGTAGTTCCGCGTTCGACCGCATAGAAGTGTCCCGCATCATTTAGCGCAAGTGCGTTTACGTGCCCAGTCAGGCGCGGAATGTTAAGGAGTGCGCTGAGGGGCGAGAATCCCTCGTGTGTCTGGGTGATACCGCTTGGACTGATTTCTTGGATATAGCCATCAGAGTTGACGGCATAAACATATCCCCCGCTACACATAGGTTGCTGCACCGACATGAGACCGGCTCCACTCCCGCTTCTTTCCGCAAGTCGTGAAGTCACGGTGGGACTGGGGGTAGAAGTCTTCTCTGCCGTAGTTTGTTTTGACTCTGATTCTTTTACAGCCGAAGACGTAGTACTCGGGGTCGGTTCTGCACTCGGAGACGCTTTTTCCGACGGTGTGCTTGAGGGAGTTTCTGATTCGGGTGAAGCTTCCTGCGTCGGGGAGGACGAGGCGGTATCGGTGTCTCCCGAGGTTGGCTCCGCTGTCGCCGGGGAAGCCAACGGTGCAATCAGAACAAGACTTAAGAGAAAGGTTAAGAAGGCAAACAGGAGGGAGTGTTGGCGGCGTTTATCAGCGTCGAGACGGCGCTTTCGTGTATTTAGACGCACTACGACGAACACAATCCCCTCAGTTTGTCCCAGCTTTCGTCTTAGCTAGGTCACTTATCGATCAAGCGTGACGGGTGAGTCAAGGTTTCCAGACATAATCCGCCATATCGATATATCGAATTGTATCAACGCCTAGGACCCATAAACACATAGAATCTCACGCAAGTAAGTTGTAGATTGGCGATACTTGCCTGCAAATACGGGAAAGTAGGCACCGCAGTATCGAGACAAGAGTGAATACTGTGTTAATTTTCACTCAACAAATGAAGTGAACTTTGGTTCCAAAGTTAAATAATCACCGTGTAATTACGGTCGAGCGACTTGAAACCTGAGCGTCCCTATTTGAGGGAGAAATAGAGCTCGGTAACCATTGAATTGGGGTCTGCTTCGGGGCTCGGTTCGGTGACGTACACTTCCCACATCGGATCCGCGGGAACGAGCCCCTGGGTCTGGGCTTCGTTCAGGAACTCGGTCCAAGCATGGCTTAGTCCGGCATAATTGCCCCGATGGCTGGTCGTCGCCACCCTTCCGCCTGGCAAGATACTCCCGTGGACAGGATCATGTCCGGGCAGGTGAATGCTTTCTGCCAGTGGGGCCGACACAGGCACACCGACTTCTAATCCGAAGGTGGGGACTTCCCCCTGCTCCATTGCGGTGTACAAACCGAAAGCGGGCCCGGTTGGCTGAATCCCCAAGCTGGTTAACGCAGCAAACACCGAGCTGAAAGCATGATCGTAAAAATCGGTAAGTTGATCGGCCATGATCGCGTCTCCGCGCACAACTGCGGTCGGAACTTCCGTCAGGGTGATGATCTTCAGGTCAATGGACATGACTTCCTGCTCACTCCCGCTGCGAAGTCTTGCGAGCACTACACTGAAGAGCGGACTGCAGAATTTCTAGCTCAAGGAGGACAACATGAGTTTCAGCATGGATAAGGGTCATGAGTTTGTAGAGCAAACCCAGTCGCCGGAAGGTGCCAAGGCGTGGAAAGAGCAGCTGGATGCCTATGCCCCTGGTGCTTCGGACTGGGTGGTTGGCGCAGTCTTTGGTGGCACGTACCAACGTGAGGGCATCGACCTGCGGACCAGGCAGTTACTGAACATTGGCGCGCTAGCCGCCATGGGTGGCGTTGAGCCGCAGCTGACCGGGCATATCAAGACTGCTCTTGAGGTAGCGGGGATGAGCCAGCAGGAGGTGGGCGAGGCGATCGCGCACTTGATGCCTTACATTGGTATCCCGAAGACCCTTGCGGCGATGCGTTGCATGAAGGCAGCCGTCGAGGGCTAGAACCGGTCAACCGTTAAATGACGAAGACCCGAATCGGAAGGTGAATCCGGTTCGGGTCTTCGTTGAAGTGTTTCTAGTGCGAAACGTTGGAGAGCTTACTTAGCCTTCTCAACGATCTCGACTAGACGCCACCGCTTGGTTGCGGAGAGGGGACGAGTTTCTGCAAGCAGAACCAAGTCGCCAATGCCAGCGGTGTTCTCTTCGTCGTGTGCTTTGACCTTCTTGGTGGTCTTCATGACCTTGCCGTAGAGCGCGTGCTTCTTACGGTCTTCGACCTGGACCACGATGGTCTTGTTCATCTTGTCAGACACCACGTAACCGCGCAGGCTCTTGCGGTAGCCGCGCTCAGGTGCTGCCTGAACAGCAGTTTCCTGGTTCTCGCTCACTATGCATCGCCTTTCTTAGCGGCTTTCTTGGCAGCCTTCTTGTCTTGCTTGGTTTCCTCAGCTGGGACAACCACATCTTCACGAATCCCGAGTTCGCGTTCGCGTAGGACGGTGTAGATGCGCGCGATGTCGCGCTTGACGGCCTTCAGGCGGGAGGAGTTTTCGGCCTGACCGGTAGCGGTCTGGAAACGCAGGTTGAACAGTTCAGCCTTTGCTTCCTTCAGAGCCTCCAACAACTTGGCCTGATCCATGCCGTCGAGCTTGTCAACAGCGTATTCTTTCGAACCCAAAGCCATCGTTATTCACCACCCTCACGGCGTACGATGCGTGCCTTACATGGCAGCTTGTGGATAGCCAGACGCAGGGCTTCACGTGCGACTTCTTCGGATACACCGGAGAGTTCGAACAGGACGCGTCCTGGCTTGACGTTGGCAACCCACCATTCTGGGGAACCCTTACCGGAACCCATGCGGGTTTCGGCTGGCTTCTTGGTCAGTGGGCGGTCTGGGTAAATGTTGACCCAGACCTTACCGCCACGTTTGATGTGGCGGGTCATGGCAATACGCGCAGCTTCAATCTGACGGTTGGTCACGTAGGCTGGCGCCAGGGCCTGGATGCCCCACTCACCGAAGACCACCTGGGTACCGCCGCTGGCTTTACCGGAGCGGGTTGGGTGGTGCTGTTTGCGGTATTTCACGCGACGTGGCATAAGCATTAGGCTTGGCCTCCTTCAGCACCAGCGGATGCTGGAGCCTCAGTTGCTGGCGCTTCCTGCTGCTGAGCCTGCTGACCCTGTGCGCCACCGCGGTTGCCACGGCGACGACGGTCACCGGAACCACGGCGGTCGCCACCGCGACCACGTGGGGCGCTAGCGGCAGCCTGGGCGGCCAGTTCTTTATCGGTCAAATCACCGTTGTAGACCCACACCTTCACACCGATACGACCGTAGGTGGTCTTGGCTTCGAACTTGCCGAAGTCGATGTTGGCGCGCAGGGTGTGCAGTGGCACACGGCCTTCACGGTAGAACTCGGAGCGGGACATTTCAGCGCCACCCAAGCGGCCGGAGCACTGGATACGAACACCCTGTGCACCTGCACGCATGGCGGACTGAATAGCGCGCTTCATCGCACGGCGGAAGGCCACGCGGGAGGCGAGCTGCTCGGCGACGCCCTGAGCAACCAGCTGAGCGTTGGTTTCTGGGTTCTTGACTTCCAGAATGTTCAGCTGAATCTGTTTGCCGGTGAGTTTTTCCAGCTCACCGCGGATGCGGTCAGCTTCTGCCCCACGACGGCCAATCACAATACCTGGGCGTGCGGTGTGGATGTCCACACGAACACGGTCCCGGGTGCGTTCGATTTCTACCTTGGCGATACCGGCACGTTCCAGCCCAGAGTCAAGCAGCTCACGGATCTTGATGTCTTCCTTCAAGAAGTCCTTGTAGCGCTGACCTTCCTTGCTGGAGTCGGCAAACCAGCGGGAGACGTGGTCGGTGGTGATTCCAAGACGGAAACCGTTCGGGTTAATTTTCTGTCCCATTACTGGTCCCCACCCTTCTCATCGTCCGTTGCAACAACCAGGGTGATGTGGCTGGTGCGCTTGAAGATACGTCCCGCACGGCCTTGGGCACGTGGCTGGAAACGCTTCATAGTTGGGCCTTCATCAACAAAGGCTTCGCTGATGAACAGCTCGTCCTCGTTGAATGCCAGACCTTCGCGGTCGGCTTTCTGCCGGGCGTTAGCCACAGCAGAGGCCAGTAGTTTGTAAACCGGCTCCGAAGCGCCCTGCTGGGCAAACTTCAGAATGGCCAGAGCCTCATTCGCTTGTTTGCCACGAACAAGGTTGACGACGCGCCGGGCCTTCATAGGCGTTACGCGGACATGGCGCGCAATAGCCTTGGCTTCCATTGCTTTCCTTCTCTCGTCTCTGCAAGAAGTTCAAGCGGCCTTAGCGGCGCTTGCCCTTCTTGTCGTCCTTAACATGGCCGCGGTAAGTCCGCGTTGGAGCGAATTCGCCGAGCTTGTGCCCGACCATCGACTCGGTGATAAACACTGGAATGTGTCTACGGCCGTCATGCACGGCAATAGTGTGACCGAGCATGTCCGGGATGATCATGGACCGGCGGGACCAGGTCTTGATGACGTTTTTGCTGCCCTTTTCGTTTTCAGCAACGACCTTCAGGTAGAGGTGCTGGTCAACGAAAGGACCTTTTTTCAGGCTGCGTGGCATGTTTCCAGGCTCCTATCGCTTGTTGCCAGAACGACGGCGACGAACAATGAGCTTGTCGCTTTCTTTTTTCGGACGGCGGGTACGGCCTTCGACCTTACCTGCAGGGTTGACTGGGTGGCGACCACCGGAAGTCTTACCTTCACCACCACCGTGTGGGTGATCGATCGGGTTCATGGCCACACCGCGAACGGTTGGGCGGACGCCCTTCCAACGCATGCGGCCGGCTTTACCCCAGTTGATGTTGATCTGTTCGGCGTTGCCGACTTCACCAATGGTGGCGCGGCAGCGAACGTCAACGTTGCGGATTTCGCCGGATGGCAGACGCAGCTGAGCGTACTTGCCTTCGCGAGCAACCAGCTGGATGGACGCACCAGCGGAGCGGGCCATCTTGGCGCCGCCACCTGGACGCAGTTCCACAGCATGGACCACGGTACCCACTGGGATGTTACGCAGTGGCAGGTTGTTACCTGGCTTGATGTCGGCGTTCGGGCCGGACTCAACCATGGTGCCCTGAGTCAGGTTCTCTGGGGCGATGATGTAGCGCTTGGTGCCATCAACGTAGTGCAGCAAGGCGATGTGCGCGGTACGGTTCGGGTCGTACTCGATGTGTGCAACCTTTGCGGGCACACCGTCTTTGTCGTGACGACGGAAGTCGATCACGCGGTACTGGCGTTTGTGGCCACCACCTTTGTGACGGGTAGTGATTTTACCGCTGCTGTTACGGCCACCGGACTTGGTCAGGGGACGCAGCAGTGACTTCTCCGGGGTGGAGCGAGTCAGCTCGGCAAAGTCAGCTACGCTCGAGCCGCGCAGGCCCGGAGTAGTTGGCTTGTATTTACGGATTCCCATATGTGTATTCCTCGATAAAGTGGTCTCCGAACCTTAGAGGCCCGGACCGCCGAAGATGTCGATAGTGCCTTCTTTGAGAGTCACAATGGCGCGCTTGGTCGCCTTGCGTGATCCCCAACCGAAGCGAGTGCGTTTGCGCTTGCCGGCACGGTTGATGGTGTTCACGGAATCAACCTTGACGCCGAAAATGGTTTCGACGGCCTGCTTGATTTCCGTTTTGTTCGAGCGTGGGTCGACCAAGAAGGTGTACTTACCTTCATCGATCAGGCCGTAGCTCTTTTCAGACACGACTGGTTCCAGGACCACGTCGCGTGGATCTTTATTTACGGAGCCGCTCACTTGGTGCCCTCCTGGTTGCCTTTGCTCCCAACAAAGTCGTCGTAGGCGGCCTTGGTGAAGACCACATCGTCGGCGTTGAGAACGTCGTAGGTGTTGAGCTGGTCGGCGTAGATGGTGTGCACTTCAGCCAAGTTGCGTGCAGACAGTGCAGCAACATCGTCGGTGCGGTCGATGACAACAAGGAACTTGTTGCGATCGGCGGCAAGCGACTTCAAAGCACCCAGTGCGGCCTTGGTGGATGGGGTATCCCCGCTCACCAGAGCTTCGATGACGTGGACGCGCTCGTTACGAACGCGGTCGGTCAGGGCGCTACGCAGAGCAGCGGCTTTCATTTTCTTAGGGGTGCGCTGGGAGTAGTCGCGCGGTACTGGACCGTGTGCCACACCACCGCCGGTCATCTGTGGTTCGCGGATCGAACCCTGACGGGCGCGACCGGTACCCTTCTGACGGAATGGTTTGATACCGGAACCGGAGCGCTCAGCGCGGGTTTTGGTCTTGTGAGTACCCTGGCGTGCAGCGGCCTGCTGAGCAACCACAACCTGGTGCATCAGTGGGACGTTGACCTGCACATCGAAAATTTCGGCAGGGAAATCAACAGAAACTTTTTTGACCTCGGTAGCCATTTACTTATGCTCCCTTCACTGCGGAACGGACCAAGACAACTTGGCCACGAGCGCCTGGCAGGGCGCCCTTGATGAGCAGCAGGTTCTTTTCTGGATCCACTGCGTGCAGGGTCAGGTTCAGCGTGGTCTGGCGGACGTTACCCATCCGGCCGGCCATACGCATGCCCTTGAATACACGGCCCGGGGTGGCTGCGCCACCGATGGAGCCAGACTTACGGTGGTTCTTGTGTGCACCGTGGGAGGCGTTACCGCCACCGAAGCCGTGACGCTTCATGACACCAGCGGTACCTTTACCCTTGGTGGTGCCGATGACGTCGACCTTCTGGCCGGCTTCGAACAGTTCAACGCTCAGTTCCTGACCGAGCTCGTAGCCGTCAGCGTCTGCGGTGCGGATTTCGACCACGTTGCGGCGTGGGGTAACCCCGGCCTTTTCAAAGTGACCAGCCAGTGGCTTGGTGACCTTGCGTGGGTCGATCTGGCCGTAACCGATCTGAACGGCTGCGTAGCCATCGGTTTCGGCGTTACGAATCTGGGTGACAACGTTGGAATCAGCCTGCACAACAGTCACTGGGATCAGCTTGTTGTCGGCGTCCCAAACCTGGGTCATGCCGAGCTTCGTGCCCAACAGCCCTTTAACATTGCGGTTTGCGGTCATAGTTATCTCAGCACCTCCCCTAGAGTTTGATTTCGATGTTTACGTCGGCTGGAAGATCCAGGCGCATCAGCGAATCAACTGCTTTAGGCGTCGGATCAATAATGTCGATCAACCGTTTGTGAGTGCGCATTTCGAAGTGCTCACGGCTGTCTTTGTATTTGTGTGGTGAACGGATCACACAGTAGACGTTCTTCTCAGTTGGCAGTGGTACTGGACCAACAACCGTTGCGCCTGCGCGTGTGACCGTGTCAACGATCTTCCGTGCTGAAACATCAATGACCTCGTGGTCATATGACTTCAGCCGGATGCGGATTTTCTGTCCCGCCATGGCTCGGTGCCTCTTTCTTAGTACGTGGGTGTACTTTTCTTCCCTATGAGTGCCGCAATAGCACTTATGGTGGCCGAGCTATCTCGACCGCCTGCACAGACCGAATCCGATCGTGAGAAAAACCGGGTTCCTCGCCCTGCCAGGCTTCACCCCGCGGTCGGGCGTGTCGCATTATTTTGTGACACGAAAATCCCGCGGAGGATTTTTTGATTTTGTATGTGGAGCCTAGATCAGCTCCAGAGCAACTTATCTAGTATAGACAGACATGTTCTACAGATGCGAATCGAGCTGAGGATTCGCCGGTGTTAGCTCCCCCACGTCGGCTAGCGCAAGCGATGCGCGTGGTTGATGTGGGTGGTTTAGGAGAACCATTCATTCGGTGGTCCGGCCTGCAGTAGCAGGAAGAACACGACCGATATCACAACCAAGATCAGCACGGCGGCCAATACCGGGTTTCGCAAGATCCAGCGTAGCAGTTTCTCCGGTGCTGTGGTCGGCTCATAGTCCTTTCCAAGCACATGCCAACGATCGGAGAGCCGACCGGTTTTCTCTACGTGCCGCTCGAACGGAATCGTGGCGTACGGCAGGATAGCCGAGGCCAAGCCGGTGAGTCCCAGGCCTGTCCCCCACTTTTCATTCACCCACACCAGCACGGTGGCCGTCAGGTACATGAAGAAGACGAACCCGTGGGTCGCGCCGAACGGAAAGATGAGGGCGTCCGTGAGACCGGAATACTTGGCGATCATGCCGATGATCAGCAGCGTCCAAGTGACCGCTTCCGCGCGTGCGAGCGTGAGGTAGAACTTGCGTGGTGACACAACGACCTTCCGTTGTCGGTGTATGTACAGGTGTTATCTCGGTACAGCTAGTGCTGCGGTGGCGTAGGCTCCGTTGGTCCACCCGGTGCTGGCGGAGGCTGCTGTCCTGCTGGCGGATAGTATCCTGCCGGCGGTTGCGGGGCTCCGTACGGTGGTTGCGACTGTTGCACTGCTCCGGGTGGGCCCGGTGGCAGGGTGGCCGCGGAGGTTGGCTTCCGGGTGATGCGGATGAGTTGCCAGATACCCACCCCCATCAATGCTAACGCCAATGGGAACAGCAAGAGGACACTGCCGAAGCGCAGGAAGATCATCAGCACCAACACCACACCGAGAATGCCCCAGATCAGCACACCGGTGCGGGACGCGATGGCCCCGTAGATGATTAAGGCCACAAAGGCAGCAAGGATCCAGAAGAACTCGAACGTAGAGTCCGTCAGACCAAACATCAGGAACGTGCTGAGCGACAAGAGTCCGGCTGAGCTGAACAGGTAGCTGTTGAAACGAGTCGAGCTATCCGTCACCGCGACAACGGGTTCTGGCACAACCGGGGCATAGACGCCCTCAACCGGTCCGCTAAATGATTGCGTCGGAGCGCCACCGGTCCGCCGGGCACGCAAGCCAGTCATCGTGGCGAGCAGAGCGAGGGCCAGCACCAGATGCTGGATGAACCAGAACGCGACCCGCTGATCGACATCGTTGGCCGGGACATCGGCCCAGATCCGTTGGGCGCCCAGGACAGCCACGATGAGCATGAGTTCCCACACGGTGCGGCGTGCTGGCCGGCTGACCATTTCTCGGCCGAGTCCCAGCATTCCCACCAAGGTGAGGATCACTGCGAAGATCAGTGCCGCCTTGGAATCGGTCCAGCCGTAGACCATGAACACCAGGAAGGTGATCAGCGTGGTCAACCGAGTGTTGCGTCCCGCCCGTTCCCCGCCGGGCCCACCGACACAGAACAATCCGATGAGGTAGCCGGTTGCCCCGCCCAAGAACCCGGCGATCAACCACACCGGCAAATAGTTTTCGGTATTGGCAAACAGGTCTGACTGCAGTCTGTCTGCCAGCGGCAGGAACGCCAAGAAGATGACGGGCACTGCGGCCGGTCGCAGTCCCTCACCCGCACCCGTGTTGTGGTAGGAGCTAATGATCATAGCTGTGGCCAAAAGCAGCCCGACAATACCCCAGACATATCCGTTCGAGGTGTGCCAGAGCGCCCCAGCGCCCAGCATCGCGTAGGCCGCCAGAGGCGCCCAGATACCGGCGGTTTTCCAGCGCTGCTGGTAGTCCGGTTTGCGCAGTGGCAGCAAGAGCAAGAGCACAACCCCGGCACCGAGGAGGACCATGATCCAGGCCGCGGTCGTTTCGTTCCAATAGCGTTCAATCGGCGTCCGGTTTTCACCGGCCATTGCCCGATACAGGGCGCCAATCCCCGCGGCCTTCATGAACCCGAATGCTGCCAGCGGAAGGTAGGCGATGAAGTGTCGCAATGCGTACCAGAGTACGAGAACGCCAAAGAGGACCCATCCGACCAACAGGGCCCAGCGGAACAGCTCGGCACTGCTGAACTCCGTATTGAAGTGAGGAACATCCAACAGCAGGTACAGGGGCATCACCAAGACCAAGCCGGCACTACCGATTTGATGATTGTAGAGTCTGCGGGAGATCCCGACGGGTGCGCTCTCCACGGTGTGTGTGGAGGCTGAACCAGCCATGAGGGCGTTAGTCGTGCGCGTGCCGTCTTGGAAGATGAGGTAGAGGAAGTACCCCAGCAGTGCCAATAGTGGCACCGCGAAGGTGAGGTTGGAATCGGCTTGCAGCACCCGCAGTCCATTCAACAGCGCGTAGCCCAAGCCCAAGGCTGCCGCCGTTTGATACCAGCGGGCTTTAATCGCCGCGGATTCGGTGCGCAGTTTGGCGGTGAAGTAGCCGCCGAGCCAGACCACCGTGACTAGTACCAGCCCGAAGATCAGGCTGAACCAGTGAGCGCTCCCCGGATCCAGTGTGGCAAGAAAGCTCCGTTCCCGGATGCCCAGCACCAGGCCAAGGAAGGCCCACGCCCACAGCGCCGCGTGCAAGGAATTCTTAGCGGGGTCAAGGCGCATATTCCGCAGCAAGATCAGACCGAAACTGGTTACCACCGCAAGGACGAGCAGCATGCTCAACAGGTAGATGCTTTGCTGGTAGTCGGATGCTCGCAACCGGCTTGCATGACCGGCGCCCAGGCTCATCCATAGCGCGAAGCCGGTGCCGGCTGCACCGATGTAGCCTGCTAAGCGCTCACTGATCTGGTGCCACGGGCGCGCGGGCTGATCCGGGATCTCTGCCGCTGCAGCATCGGTCAGGATGCGTGTGCCGCGGAAGAGTTTCAGGATGGTGAAAACCCACAGGACAGCCGCGATAGCCCAGAGCGCCACGACAATCGTCATGGTTTGGCCGCTGGCACTGGTATTGGCCACGCCCACGTGGGTGCGCACGATCAGGTAGAGAACTGTCGCACCGATGATGGTGAAGATCAGTTGGTGCAACGGTTCGCGTCGACTGCGCAGCATCGCGATCCCGAATCCGATCAGTCCCAGGATCCAGAACACTTCGGGCCGGAAGAATTCGCCGCCGTAGCTTTCGTTTGATGCGCGGGTGGCCCAAAACGGTGCTATGAGGAACCACAGTGGTGAACCCAGTGTCCTCCCCCAAACCATGTTTGCCGCAGCGGAACGCTGATGGAAAACAATGCCAATCACCAGGGTGATCATCGTGATGACCAGCGGCAAGTTCAGCGATGCGATGTCGTTCTGGCCAAACAGGTTGGGGTTGATCGTTCTTTCGGTGCCCCAGGCTAGTGCCAGCAAACCGAGGGTGTGCAGTCCCAGATCGACGCCGATCCAGTTAGCCGCGAAACGTTGACTGCGTTCGGAGCGCTGCAGCAGGCCGAGGTAGCGCCGCTGGGCCAGCAAGGTGGTGATGATGGTCGCCGCTAGCCCCAGCGCCATGACAATAGCGATGGTGCTGCCGGGAACGTTGAGGGTGCGCAACGTTTGCCAGAGCGTCAGCAGGAACAAAGCCCGGGCGGCGCTGAGATAGTAAAGCTTGTAGCGCGGGATACTCAACACCGAACGGGTGATGTAGTACAGCAGCGCCGCCGCAAACACCAGCGTGTTCTGCAGATCGGTGAGGCGTGGAAAGAGGAAGAACTGCGCTACGAGGGTGGCAGGGACAATGTATTCGTGGGTGTGCACGAAAGCGTGGACGAAGATGTTCTTCATCCACCGCGGTTTCTCGGCAGCGAACCAGCTGATGATCGTCGCCACCACGATCGTGAAGACGAAGGACCACACCATTCCGGAGCGCAACACCGATCCGGCGGCAACACCCATGGAGAGGAAGAACGGTACCGTCAGGAACGCGACGATCCGCGAGTTTAAAATGGCGGCCGCGACGGAGAATCCGATGGAACCGATGATGGAGAAGGCCAGCCACGGCCACGGTGATCCGGGCCAGATTTGGTTTGCTGCTGCGAGGGCGAAGATTGGGTAGAGCGCTAGGCCTGTCCCGGTGAACGCAGTTCCTGAGGAGCGTAGTCGCGGCGAGTATTTGTGCAGGAGCAGGCCAGCGGCGTAGAAACCTGCGGTGACAAATCCGAGCGCTCCGACCGTGATGACCAGTGGCAGTCCGGCACCGAGGAAGAGCATGCCAGTGCCGACCATGAGCAGGGCGGCAACATAGAGCAGGATGTTGGCGTTACGGATTTGCTGCTTTTCACGTTGCTGCGCGAGTTGTTCCGGGCTCAGCGGTGGCGGGATGAACCCCGGTGTTGGTTGGAAGTGTTGCAGCTGGTGCGGTGCCGCCGACTGCGGTAGGTGTGCCGGGACTTGTTGAGCAGCGTGGGCTTGAGGTGCCGCTGGGGTCGGTTGGGGCCGGACCGGTGTGGAGGGTGGTGCCGGCGGGGTTTCCGGCTTCCTGTCGGGCTGGGCCGGTTGCGCTTGCGGCTGGGCCGGTTGTTCAGCGGGGGCTGAAGGTTGCGGAGCTGGGCGTTGGATCGGTTCCCGTGGGGCGTTTTGGCCGGCTTGGTAGCCTTCCTGCCACGCTGCAGCTAAGTCTGCCTGGGAGGTGTGACCCGCCCCGGCAGCTTCTCTGCGTCCTTTGCTTTTGCCGATGAAGTAGCCGATGAGCACGCCAACACCGACGGGCACAAGAAAAAGCATGAAGAGAAAGAAAAGGAATCCAGATCCCACAGGCGCTCCCGCTGCTCGGTAATACTGCCCCTAAATCTATCGGATGGGTGCCTGTCTCGGCGTGATGATGTCAGGTTTGCTACCGCAAGTGTGCGTCTGATTTGGCCGGAGCATCTATGTGGAGGGACAACGAAGCCCCCGGGAGGGTTTCTCCCGGGGGCTTCGTTGAGTAAGTTGACCTGCTTAGCTAGCTAAGCGTTGTCGGTCCTTACTTGATGATCTTGGTAACGCGACCGGAACCAACGGTGCGGCCACCCTCGCGGATAGCGAAGCCGAGGCCTTCTTCCATCGCGATTGGCTGGATCAGCTCAACGGTCATTTCGGTGTTGTCACCTGGCATGACCATTTCGGTGCCTTCTGGCAGGGTGATAACGCCGGTGACGTCGGTGGTCCGGAAGTAGAACTGCGGACGGTAGTTCGAGTAGAACGGGTTGTGACGGCCACCTTCATCCTTGGACAGGATGTAGACGTTGGCTTCGAAGTCGGTGTGTGGGGTGATGGAGCCTGGGGCTACAACAACCTGGCCACGCTCGACGTCTTCGCGACGCAGACCGCGCAGCAGCAGACCACAGTTCTCGCCAGCCCATGCTTCGTCGAGCTGCTTGTGGAACATCTCGATACCGGTAACGGTGGTCTTCTGAACTGGGCGGATACCAACGATTTCAACTTCGGAGTTGATGGCGAGGGTACCGCGTTCTGCACGACCGGTCACCACGGTACCGCGACCGGTAATGGTGAACACGTCTTCGATCGGCATCAGGAATGGCTTGTCCTTGTCGCGGACTGGGTCCGGGATGTACTCATCGACAGCGTCCATGAGGTCTTCAACGGACTTGACCCAGGTTGGGTCGCCTTCCAGAGCCTTCAGGCCGGAGGTGCGGATCACTGGAGCTTCGTCGCCGTCGAATTCTTGGGAGGACAGAAGTTCGCGAACTTCCATTTCAACCAGGTCGAGGAGCTCTTCGTCGTCAACCATGTCGCACTTGTTCAGGGCAACCAGCAGGCGTGGAACGCCAACCTGGCGGGCCAGCAGAACGTGCTCGCGGGTCTGGGCCATTGGGCCGTCGGTTGCTGCACAGACCAAGATCGCGCCGTCCATCTGGGCGGCACCGGTGATCATATTCTTGATGTAGTCAGCGTGACCTGGAGCGTCAACGTGTGCGTAGTGACGCTTGTCGGTTTCGTACTCCACGTGGGAGATGTTGATGGTAATACCGCGCTGACGCTCTTCCGGAGCGGAGTCGATATTTGCGTAATCGCGTGCTTCGTTCAGATCCGGGTACTTGTCGTGCAGTACCTTGGAAATGGCAGCAGTCAACGTGGTTTTACCGTGGTCAACGTGACCGATGGTGCCGATGTTGACGTGCGGCTTAGTCCGCTCGAACTTTGCCTTCGCCACAGGTTCCTCCTAGAACTTATTTTGCTTGTCAGAAGACTAAATCTAGCCACGTGGGTAACTAAGACTTTGACTAGTCTACTTTGGGCGAGTTGATTTATAAAAATCTCCGGCTCCTTCAGGCGCATACATCGCTGTGAGCTTATACACACCATCAGACCTATAGGGCTGCCGCCATCCGGAGAACTACCGGCAGCTCCTGTTCCGGCCCACCTGCGCCCGGGGGTTTAGTCCCCGGGTACGCAGGGTGGTTGGAACAAGTTTTGTTTGTGGTCGCGGTAGCGAGCTTACTCGCCCTTGACCTTCTGGATGATTTCGTCGGCAACGGCGCGTGGCACCTCTGCGTAGGAATCGAACTGCATGGAGTACACAGCACGACCCTGGGTGCGGGAGCGCAGGTCACCGATGTAACCAAACATCTCGGACAGTGGAACCGCGGCGCGGACCACCTTGACACCGGAGGCATCTTCCATGGACTGGATGGCGCCACGGCGGGAGTTCAGGTCACCAATCACGTCACCCATGTATTCCTCAGGGGTGCGGACCTCAACGGCCATGATCGGTTCCAGCAGGATTGGCTGTGCACGGCGCACGCCTTCCTTGAAGACCTGGGAGCCAGCGATCTTGAACGCCATTTCCGAGGAGTCGACGTCGTGGTAGGCGCCGTCTTCCAGGGTGGCCTTCACGCCGACCATTGGGTAACCGGCGAGGATACCGAACTGCATCGCGTCCTGGATACCGGCGTCAACGGATGGGATGTATTCGCGTGGAATACGGCCACCGGTGACGGCGTTCTCGAACTCGTACATTTCTTCGGAGTCCTCGACTGCCAGTGGCTCGAAGGTGACGATGACCTTCGCGAACTGGCCGGAACCACCGGTCTGCTTCTTGTGGGTGAACTCAACGTTTTCGACCTTCTTCTTGATGGTCTCGCGGTAAGCAACCTGTGGCTTACCAACGTTGGCTTCAACCTTGAACTCGCGGCGCATGCGGTCCACGAGGATGTCCAAGTGCAGCTCGCCCATACCGCCGATTTCGGTCTGGCCGGTTTCTTCGTTCAGGTTCACGGTGAAGGTTGGGTCTTCAGCCGAGAGCTTCTGAATAGCGGTGGAGAGCTTCTCCTGGTCGCCCTTGGATTTTGGTTCAATCGCAACCGAGATCACAGGATCTGGGAAGGTCATGGATTCCAGGACGATTGGGTTAGCCGAATCGGACAGGGTGTCACCGGTGGTGGTGTCCTTCAGGCCAACAACCGCGTAGATGTGGCCTGCGTAGGCTTCATCCACTGGGTTTTCCTTGTTGGCGTGCATCTGGAAGAGCTTACCGATGCGTTCGCGCTTGCCCTTGGTGGAGTTGAGCACCTGAGAGCCTGCGGCGACCTGACCGGAGTACACGCGTACGAAGGTGAGGGTACCGAAGAATGGGTGCGCAGCGATCTTGAAGGCCAGAGCGGAGAATGGCTCGTCCTTGGATGGCTTGCGGGTCAGTTCCTTTTCCTCGTCGGAAGGATCGTGACCAACCATGGCTTCCACATCGACCGGGGATGGCAGGTAGTCGATGACGGCGTCGATCATCGGCTGCACGCCGCGGTTCTTGAAGGAAGAACCACACAGGACCGGGTAGGCCTCGGAGGCGATGGTCAGCTTGCGGATACCGGCTTTGAGTTCCTCAATGGAGAGTTCTTCACCTTCGAGGTATTTCTCCATGAGCTCTTCGTCGGCTTCAGCAACAGCTTCAACCAGTTCAGCGCGGTACTGTTCGGCGCGCTCAACCAGGTCTGCTGGGATGTCCTGGACCTCGTAGGAGGCACCCAAGGATACGTCACCCTTGGCGTCGCCTGGCCAGACGAATGCCTTCATGGAGAGCAGGTCGACAACGCCAATGAAGTCGTTCTCGGCACCGATTGGCAGCTGCAGTGGCAGTGGCTTGGCACCCAGGCGGGAGACGATGGTCTCCAGGGTGTGGTAGAAGTCAGCGCCCAGCTTGTCCATCTTGTTGACGAAGCAAATGCGTGGAACGTTGTACTTGTCTGCCTGACGCCAAACGGTTTCAGACTGTGGCTCAACACCTTCCTTGCCGTCGAAGACAGCGACGGCACCGTCGAGCACGCGCAGGGAGCGCTCCACCTCAACGGTGAAGTCAACGTGGCCCGGGGTGTCGATGATGTTGATCTGGTTGTCGTTCCAGAAGCAGGTCACGGCAGCGGAGGTAATGGTGATACCGCGCTCTTTTTCCTGTTCCATCCAGTCGGTGGTGGAGGCACCATCGTGGGTTTCACCGAGTTTGTGGTTTACACCGGTGTAGAACAGAATGCGTTCCGTGGTAGTGGTTTTGCCGGCATCAATGTGCGCCATGATGCCAATATTGCGGACCTTCTTGAGGTCAGTAAGCACATCCTGTGCCACGGTTTCTCCCTAAGGGTTGGTTGGGTGATCCAAGTGAGGTAAGGACTACCAGCGGTAGTGTGCGAAGGCGCGGTTGGACTCGGCCATCTTGTGGGTGTCTTCGCGGCGCTTCACAGCGGCACCAAGACCGTTGGAGGCGTCGAGGATTTCGTTCATCAGACGCTCGGTCATGGTCTTCTCGCGGCGAGCCTTAGAGAAGCCGACCAGCCAGCGCAGAGCCAGTGCGGTTGCACGGCCTGGCTTGACCTCGACAGGAACCTGGTAGGTGGCGCCACCAACACGGCGGGAACGCACCTCGAGGGCTGGACGGATGTTGTCCATGGCCTTCTTCAGGGTCACGATTGGGTCGTTACCGGTCTTCTCCTCGGTGCCGGCGAGGGCGCCGTACACGATGCGCTCTGCGGTGGCCTTCTTGCCATCCATCAGAACTTTGTTGATCAGCTGGGTGACCAGTGGGGAGTTGTAAACCGGATCACTGATGACAGGGCGCTTAGGTGCTGGACCTTTACGTGGCATTACTTCTTCTCCTTCTTGGCACCGTAGCGGCTGCGAGCCTGCTGGCGGTCTTTGACACCCTGGGTGTCAAGGGCGCCACGTACGATCTTGTAGCGAACACCTGGCAGGTCCTTAACACGACCACCGCGCACCAGCACGATGGAGTGTTCCTGCAGGTTGTGACCTTCACCTGGGATGTAGGCGGTCACTTCGACGCCACCGTTCAGGCGCACACGGGCAACCTTACGGAGGGCAGAGTTAGGTTTCTTTGGGGTGGTGGTGTACACACGGGTGCACACGCCGCGACGCATTGGGCTTCCCTGCAGCGCAGGAGCCTTGGTCTTAACCACCTTCGGTGAGCGGCCCTTGCGGACCAACTGCTGAATTGTAGGCACTGGTTAGTTCTCCATACTTATTGTGAGGACCAATTCTTCACTGACATTTGTTCAAGACTTTTTGCACCATCTAGCCCTTGACTGATGTGCCAGTTACTGGCCGTCAAGAGCGAAGAATTCGCGATGACGCAAGCAACGACCTCTAGGCGTGCAAAAATGTGGCATGCGTTGCACAACTTCCCTGCAACTCGGACTGCGTCCACTTTGCCACATCTAAAACAATCGTTAATCAGTGTAACAGACACGCGCGGATTCGCGCCATTTGACGCATGTCACCCACGCGAGCGACTGTTTCACGGACTTAGAACAGTATAAAGCAGGAGGCAGCTGAACGCGTTCAGGTGACGAGAATCATTACGCAGGCTTATAATAACCCTGAGTAACATTCACTCTCACCTTGTACATCATTTGAGGAGAAACCCACATGCGTATCGGTGGTTCACTATTCCTGCTGGCTCTAGGCGCCATCTTGGCCTTCGCTGTCAGCGACATGATCCCTAACGTCGACCTGACCTTGGTCGGCTACATTCTGATGGGCGTCGGCGCGATCGGCCTAATTGTCAGCCTGTTCATGACCGCTTCTGCCCGCACCGGCGGCCGCGTTAGCGAAACCCGCACCGTCACCGACCCTGCCACGGGTGAAACCGTGCGCCGGGACGAATCCCGCGACATCTAAGCACGCAACCTAAACAGTCGGGACACTTCTCTACTGATAAAAGCTGCACTGTGGCACCGCTGATATTTTTTCAGCGGTGCCACAGTTGCTTGGATGAGAACTCTTCGTCGCTCTGACTCTTGGTCGGCTCCGACGCGGGACCTAGTCCAGAAAAGCGTCCACCATGAGTTCTGCACCCGGCTCCACCGCATAATCGCCGAAGTCGGTGACGCCCGCTTCGCTCAGTACCTGATCGTCGATGAAGAAGTTCCCGGAGGTCTGACGTCCATCGCTGGTGAGAATATGCCATGCCGCATCCGCCACGATCTCGGGTTTGCGGCCACGTTTGACGAGCTCTTGTCCACCTGGCATGTTGCGGATCGCAGCGGTGTCGATCAAGGTGGCCGGCCAGAGTGAATTCACACCCACGCCAGCGTCTGCTAGTTCGGCTGCGAACCCGATCGTGGTCATCGACATCCCGTATTTGCTCATGGTGTAGGCCGTGTGGTCCTTGAACCAGTGCGGTTTCAGATTCAGCGGCGGAGACAAGGTCAACACGTGGGCGCCGCCGGGGTTTTTCTGCGCCGCCGCACGTAGCTGCGGGACAGCGGCTGCGGTCAGCAGGTAGCTGCCGCGCACATTGATGTCCTGCATGAGGTCGTACCGTTTGGGCGGTAGTTCTTGGGAATTGCGAAGATCGATCGCCGAGGCATTGTTAATGACAATGTCGATGCCACCAAACCGCTCGACGGTCTGTTCCACTGCTGCCGCAATGCTCCCTTCATTACGGACATCGCCCACGATCGGCAAGGCTGCCCCGCCGGCAGCTTCGATTTCTTCGGCCGCGGTGAAGATGGTGCCGGGCAGGTTCGGATGAGCTGTGGCTGATTTTGCCACCATGGCGACATTCGCTCCGTCGGCGGCCGCTCTCAGGGCGATGGCCAAGCCGATGCCCCGGCTTCCCCCGGACATCAGAATCGTTCGACCGACAAGGGCGCCTGCTTGTTTCATCGTGTTCTCCAGATTTCTTGAACGTGAGCGATCTTTTCTGCCCAGCCTACGGCCTGTTGTTACCGGCGAGTCAATCTATTTCGTAAATTCAATACACGGACTAGGCTTAGCTTTATGGCCATTATTTACGACGCAGTTCTTAACCCCACCAAGGAACATCTGCTGAACGACTGGGTTCGTCGCCAGCCATGGTTTGCCAGCACCGGCGCAGACCAAATCAAGCACATGGGCGCCTACCGCTTCGATGACCCAGACGGTGAAGTTGGGATGGAGACGCACATCCTGAAAGATGTGTTGGGGAATCTGTACCAAGTTCCGCTGACCTACCGGCCAGAACGCGTGGAAGAGCTTCAGCATGCACTCATCACGGAAATGGAACACTCCATTTTGGGTCGGCGCTGGATCTACGACGCTTCACACGACCCGGTATATCTGCGCAGCTTGGCTCGGGTGCTCCGCGGCGAGCAGATCCAAGCCGATGAGTTCATGGAAAAAGAAGAGCCCGGCGCGGAAATCGAGAAGACCTTCATTGTGGAAGTCGAGAAATCCCCAGGAGGCAACAAGCTCTCCGGTGACGACCTTGGTTTCTTGGCCAATTGCATTGACCACACACCGAACCCCACCCCAGGTGGAGTTCCCGGCCTGATCGGTCATTTCCCTAACTCCAGCCAACGCTACGTGCTCGTTCGCACCTCAAACCCACGTTAATATCTGGAACGTTGTGCCAGCGCCGCCCGGTATCGATCCGGGCGGCGCTGCTCTTTAACGCCCCTCTCTCATGACCACCTAGATTGGACATGGCAGCCTAATTAGACCGATGTGACCCAGTGCACTATAAAGAAGGGAGGGGCACACCAAACTTGTCTTGAGGTGATCATTGAACTCCACACTTTCCCAGCTTCGGGGCGCTTTCACCCCCACCCAGCGTCTCCACGAACGCTCCGCCTTCTTGGGCACTATCGATTCAACATTCCGGGGCATCGGCCAGGTCATCTTTATCAATAATCCGCTCAGCGGATTAATCTTCGCGCTGGCCATTTTTCTGTATCGGCCTTGGGCCGGCCTGCTCTTTGTGGCGGGGTCCTACGCGTGCACCTTGTTCGCACACCTGCTGGACTACCCGCTAGAGCGCATTCGTTCGGGAATCTATACCTTCAATGGGTCGCTGGTTTCCCTGTTGCTGGCGAACTTCCTCACTCCGCAATGGAACTTTGGGATTCTGATTTACGCCATCATCGCTGCCGCAATCTCGGTGCCCCTGATGCATGCTGGACTGGTCCTGCTGACCGAGCGGCTCGGCATCCCGACGCTATCGCTCCCCTTCTCTCTGGTCGGCTTGACGGTGCTGCTTCTGATCCCGACGGTGGCCTACGGCTACGCGAACCACGCTCTGCTCTCCCCGGTGGCCCGGGTTTTGGCCAGCCCCAATGTTGCACTGCGCCCGAGCCACCACGGGGATCCAGTTCCGTTTGCCGAAGGTGTCGTCCAAGCAATCATTCGTGGGGTGAGTGAAACCTTCCTGTTGAACTCACCGCTGGTCGGCATTCTGGTGCTCGTTGGGATCCTGTTGTCTTCCACCATCTCAGCGGCAGCCGCCCTTGTCGGGTCCACGGTCGGCGCCGGACTCGGGCTACTCCTAGGCGCAGACGGCTACCAAATCTTTGGTGGCCTCTGGGGTTACACCGGCGCACTTGCCGCCGTGTGCCTGTTTGGTCCTACCGCCATTTTCAAGCCGACTTGGTCTTCCGGGATACTCGCCATCGTCACCGCCGCCTGCGCCGCGTTCCTCTTTGGGTCTTTAGGCCAGTACCTTGCACCCTTAGGCGTTGTGCCACTGTCCCTACCGTTCGTTCTGGTCACCATGGCGGCAGTCTTAGCCGCCCAAGGCTCTTCCCGTTTCAGCTTCAACGCTGATAGAGGTTGAATCATGAGTGAGAACACTGGCCCTGACTTTGACTGGACTGGTCGTGATGACGGTCCCGGAACCGAATTCGACCGCTACTACCGACTTTTTCAAGACTCTGACCACCCTGCAGATTTCACGCTGATGGGGTTTGCTTGCGACGTAGGCGTACAGCAAAACCAGGGCCGCCCCGGTCCGGCTGAAGGCCCGGACAGTATTCGTTCCGCATTAGCGAATATGGTTCCGCACCACCGCAAACACTTGCAGGATGCCGGAAACATTTCCTGCACCGACGGGGAGCTATCGCGAGCGCACCAACGCCTAGCCGACACCGTTTCAGCGGCACTGGCTGCAGGGAGCACTGCACTGGTGTTAGGTGGCGGTCATGAAGTGGCCTTTGGTTCGTACAGCGGGTTGTTGCAAGAGCAGCAACGCCGCGGCGGGCACGAGCGGATCGGCATCATCAACTTTGATGCGCTTTTTGATCTGCGCGCAGATCAAACCCCCAGCTCGGGGACCCCGTTCTTGCAGGCGGCTCGCGCCAGCGCCAACGCCGGCGTTGATTTCAACTATCTGGTCTTAGGGATTGCAGAACATGCCAACACCGCCGCTCTCTTTGATACCGCCGCCGAGTTAGGTGTCCGGTACCTGCTGGATCGTGAACTGAGCGCCGCCGAAAGCCAGCTTGAACACGCGAAAGAAACGCTGAATCAGTTTCTTGCGAGCATCGATGTGTTGTACGTCAGCGTCGACATGGATGTTTTCCCAGCAGCGGTGGCACCGGGCGTCAGCGCGCCCGCACCGCGCGGTGTGGAACTGGCTGTCGTGGAACCGCTCTTGGAGCACATTCTGGCCACCGGCAAGGTCAAGGTCTTTGATGTGGCCGAAACTAATCCGCGGATCGACATCGACAACCGCACGTCACAGCTTGCGGCCCTTCTGGTCCACACGGTTATTTCCCACCGCTAGTATTTCCCGCCGCTAGGTTGCTAGCGGCGTAACGCCGCCACTAGCCGCTGGAACAGGTTCATCCCGCTCTTCGGTGACGCTCCTGGCGCATGTCCGCCTCGTTCGGCTGCGTCAGTGTCCTGTCGTGGCGCCCGAACTTCGGGTAACTGGAGCTGCTCTTCGGCCAGATCAAAACTGCGGGGTGTGCCTGTTTCGGCGAACTGGTGTGCCCAGAAGCCACGTTTGATCGCATCATCCGGGTAGTACGAATCCCGCCACTGCCACTCGTCTTCATCCAGCGGCTGGGTGAAAACCTCCACGAAAAGGGATCGAACCGATGAGGCGGCCTGCTGGTCTGAGACGTTGACCAGCAGCCATGCTTGGCGCGGTGTCGTCCAGCAGACGGCTACCGGGGCACGCTCAAAACGCTGCTTACGAACATCGTCCATGAAAGAATCCTAGGGGTTCGGCCCGGGCCTGTCGACAGTCTGAGTTCTGCTGCCCGGAACGACTGGTATTTATATTTATACCGATTCCCTTAACTAAGTGGATTAGGCTATCCTAACTAAGACCAAACTTTCCCTCCCCTAGGAGAACCCCATGCGCTCACTGAAGCGTGTCATGGTGGCTGCAATAGCTGCTTTTGGCCTCACCGCCTCGATGGCGGCTTGCTCGACCGACAACAACGGCACCGAGGGTGCCAATAACGATGGCCCACTGGTCATTTACTCCGGCCGTAATGAAGAACTCATTGATCCGCTGATCCAGAAGTTCGAAGAAGAAACTGGTATCAAGCCCGAGGTTCGTTACGCTGGCAGCGCCGAGCAGGCACAATTGCTCCTCACGGAAGCAGACCGCTCCCCCGCACATGTTTTCCTGTCTCAGGAAGCCGGCGCGCTGGGTCTGGTAGCCCAGAAAGACTTGTTGGCAACTCTGCCTGAAGACGTCATGTCCAAGGTCCCTGCCGGGTACTCCTCCGAAGATCAGCAGTGGGTTGGTCTGACCGGACGTGCCCGCGTGGTGGCCTATGACAAGGATTCGGTGGACGAGGCCGATGTTCCGGACACCTACCAAGAAATGGTGGATCCGAAGTGGGAAGGCAAGATCGGGGTGGCCCCGGGGAACGCTTCCTTCCTCGCTTTTGTGACCGCGATCCGTGTTGCCGAAGGCGATGACGCGGCGCGCGAGTGGCTGAAGAAGTTGGCTGGGCTGAACCCGAAGACCTACGAGAAGAACGGCCACGTGCTTGAAGCCGTGAATAAGGGCGAAGTTCAGTTGGGTCTCATCAACCACTACTACTGGTACAACTTGGCCGCCGAAGAGGGCCAGGACAACATGCGGGCCCAAATCAAGTTCGGCCAAGACGGCGATCTGGCTGCCCTGGTGAACGCCACGGGCGTGGGCATCATGAAGACGGCCGAGGACCGGGATGATGCGCGACAGTTCGTTGACTACCTGCTCTCTGCCGATGGCCAAGAGTACTTCGCCGAAGAGACCGCAGAATATCCCCTCGTTGAGGGCGTCGACGGTCCCGAAGGTGTCCCACCGCTGAGCGAGCTGAAGACCCCGGATGTGGACTTGTCCGAGCTCGGCTCTGTCGATGAAACGGCGGCCATGGTCGATGAGGCGGGTCTGACGCTGAACAAGTAGGACTTCGTTGTCCTGCTGCGATGCGGCATAGACTGAAACCATGACCATTGTTGAGAACGGCCGGCAGGAATTGACCCGCCGGCCGTCTCCGCGTTTTTCACGCCCCGTCCGCAAACCGTCCAAGGTTCTGCTGGTGCTGGCGTTTGGCACGGTCGCACTCGTCGCCGTCCCAACCCTCTTCCTGTTGGTAGAAGTCTTCACCGCTCCCGACGGGAAAGCTTTTGAGGCCCTGACCCGGCCACGCACGTTCACCCTCACGTGGCACACCCTAGCCCTTGTTGCCGGCACCACGGTCGGCACGTTGCTACTGGGTATACCCACCGCCTATGTGCTGACCCGCACGAATCTCAAAGGCAAACGTTTCTGGACGGTGGCCACGACCCTGCCCTTGGCGATCCCGTCCTATGTCGCCGGGTTGACCTGGGTGACCGTATTACCCCTGCGCGGCTACTGGGGCTCGCTGTTTGTTCTGGTGCTGGCCACCACCCCGTACGTCACGTTGCCGGTGGCTGCCGCTTTGAAACGGGCGGATGCCGCGGTCGAGACTGTCGCTCGGACCCTCGGGGTGAGTTCTTTCCGAGCGTTCTTGACGATGACCATCCCGCAGATCGCCCCGGCGGCCGGCGCCGGTGCCTTGCTCGTGGCTCTCTACACCATTTCTGAGTTCGGTGTGGTCGCGATCATGCGCTACTCCACCCTGACCCCGGCGGTCCAAACTGCTTTTGGCGGCACCTTCAACCGGGAACTGGCGATCGTGCTGTCGCTGGTGCTCGTCGCTCTGGCTCTGCTGATTGTGCTGGCCGAACGCGCCGTGCGCCGCCCCGTCAAAACCTCTCGCATTACCGTTGGCCCGCCCAAAGATCTGATCCAACTCTCAAAGAAAGGCCATGCCTTCAGCTGGTTGGGTCTGGGAACCGTGTTCGCGCTGTCCGTTGGGGTGCCGATCGTGGCCCTATTGGAGCGGGTCAGTCGTTCGGTGGCTGGTAATGAATTGGAAGTGGGCCGGATGCTGCAAGCCGCCGGCGTCACGATTGGCCTCGGCTTTGCTGGCGCGGCGGTAGCTGTGCTGTTGGCGTTACCGATCAGCCTGTTGGCCGCACGCCACCGCACGACCCTGATTTCCGGGTTGGAGACCACCACTTTTATGGGGCATGGGCTGCCGGGCATCGTCTTGGGTCTGTCCATGGTGTACCTGTCCCTGTCCTTGCTGCCGGGGCTGTACCAGACCGCATGGCTGCTCATCATCGCCTACGGAATACTGTTCGTCCCCAAAGCCATGGGCTCGGTGCGCTCAGCCATTGCCCAGGTTCCGGTCTCCCTAGAAGACACCGCCCGCACCTTGGGACGCTCTCCAGCCCGAACCTGGTTCGAGGTGACGGGGCGGCTGGCCTGGCCGGGCATTGCTGCTGGTGGAATGCTAGTTGCGCTGACCGTGATGAAAGAGTTGCCCGCAACGTTGATGATGCGTCCGATTGGCATGGATACACTAGCAACCAGACTTTGGCAGCTTTCCGACATTGATGCTCACGGCGGTGCCGCGCCGTATGCCATCTTGCTGATTGCTGTCTCGACCGTCCCAGCGCTGTTGCTGGCACGGGATCCGGAAAGGAAGATGTGACCAACATGGAGCCTGCAGCCCTGACGATCGCGAATCTGGAGGCCGGCTACACCAGCAACCAACGCGACCGCGCCAGCCGGGTTCTCAAAGGCATTACCCTTGAGGTGCCCAAAGGCGAGTTGCTGGCGATTCTCGGCCCATCCGGCTGTGGTAAGTCCACCTTGCTGCGCGTGATCGCCGGGCTCCTGCCCGCCACAGCCGGCACGATCGACTTGGGGGGCCGCCGGGTGGTTGACGGAAAGAGCTCCGTTCCTCCGGAGCAGCGTCGCGTCGGTCTGGTGCCACAGGAAGCTGCACTCTTCCCGCACCTGAACGTGGCGAAAAACGTTGCCTTCGGGCTGAAGCCTCGCAAGGCCGGATCAACCGTGCGGCTGGGGATGCGTGAACGCCGTCAACGGGTGGCGGACATGTTGGAGCTGGCCGGCATTTCCAACTTGGCCGATGCCATGCCGCATGAGCTCTCCGGCGGCCAGGCCCAGCGTGTGGCGCTGGCACGGGCGCTGGCCCCGTCCCCCGACCTGGTCCTGCTCGATGAACCCTTCTCCGCCTTGGATGCTTCGTTGCGCGTCCGCTTGCGTAACGATGTGCGCCGCATCATTAAGGATGCGGGCGCCACCGGCCTGCTGGTGACGCACGACCAGGACGAGGCGCTGTCGATCGCCGACCGTGTTGCTGTGATGAATGCGGGCCACATCATCCAGTGCGGTTCACCGGATGAGGTCTACAACGGACCTGCTGATGCGTGGGTCGCGTGCTTCTTAGGCACCTGTTCCCTGCTCTCCGGTACCTCGATTGGCCAGACCGCTCAGTGCGCATTGGGCCAGATCCCCAGCGCGACCCGAGATGGTGCGGTACAAATCTTGGCGCGCCCCGAACAGCTTCGTTTGCGTATCGCCAACCAGGATCCGGAAACGGCCGCCGAGGGAGCCGAAGCCGAGGTCGTGGCAGCCGAGTATCAAGGTCACTCGACGCTGTACACCCTCACGCTGACCTCCGGAGGCGAGGAAATGGTGGCCCGCGAACAAGGCTGGGCACGGTTCAACGTGGGCGATCATGTGCTGGTGTCCCCGGCCGGGAACCTCCACGTCATCCCTGACGAATAGGCGAGAGGGCCGCAAACAAATAAAAAGATAAGCTTGCTCTCATCTTTTTCTACTTTCCGGCTTAGAAAGCATCCCTAGAGTGAACACAAGGTAAACACTAGGGAAAGGCCGTAGCCATGGATTCACTCTGGATCGCACTCACCGCAAACATCGTAGGCATGATCGTTTTGGTCTACTGCGTCTATTTCCGCCGGCACTTCCGACGGGACCTGGTGTTGGCCTACGTGGCGTTGAGTCTGGGTATTTTCGCAGTCACGATGCTCCTGTCCGATTCCGCCACGGGGATGGGTCTCGGCCTTGGTCTGTTCGGCATCCTGTCCATCATTCGCCTGCGTTCAGACACCCTGACCCAAGAGGAAGTCGCCTACTACTTTGTCTCCTTGGCCATTGGTCTGGTCAACGGCCTGCACCCAGACCCGGCTTGGCTCTCCCCTGCCGTGACCGCCGCGTTGGTGCTCATCATGTTCTTGGCAGATCACCCGGGCTTCGCCGCTCGCACCCGCCGGCAGACCGTCACCTTGGAGCGGGCCTACCCGCGGACCGATCAGCTCACCGCGGCCTTGGAAGAGCTGCTGGGCGCTAAGGTGCTGCGCACCGTGGTGATGGAGTTGGACATGGTCCGCGACCTGACCGTGGTCGATGTCCGCTACCGTGAGCTGGACACCCCCACCAGGGCAGAAGAACTTGGCTCCTACCAGCTTTCCAGCCGCAACAACGAGCGTGTAGAGCGGGCCCGGGAAGAGGTGCTGAGCCGATGAGCGAATTCGGACCGGCACGCCAAGCACTGGAGGCTGCGGCCGCCGAACGCGAGACCATCACCTTGGACGAGGTGCTGGCGCAGGCCGCATTGCAGACTAGGGTCGATCGCAAGTTTCTGCTGACGCCGGAGGAGTTCACCGCGTTCACCGCACATCTGGGTGATATTTTCCGGGTGATGCACATCGACGGTCAGCGTACCTTCCACTACGCCTCAACCTATTTCGACACCGAGGACTTTGAGCAGTACCGCGCGCACCGTCAAGGACGGCGGCGCCGCTACAAGGTCCGCTCCCGCACCTACGTGGACACCGGCTTGTCCATGTTTGAGATCAAGACCAAAGGCCTACGTGGCGCCACAGTCAAGCACCGGATCGAACAACCGCCGCAGCACGCCCACCATTTGAGCCAGCGCACCTTTTCTTTCCTGAAAGATGTCCTGCACCGCGAGTACGACCAGCGGCCCCCGGATCTGCAACCGGTGCTGGATAGCTCCTATGTGCGGGCCACCTTCGTGGATCCGGTTGACGGGGAGCGCGTCACCGCGGATGCGGAACTGTTTTATACCGACGGCCAGCGTAAGGTCTACGGACCTGAACGCATCGTGGTGGAGACCAAGACCGCGAACGGCCGTGGGGTGTGCGATCAGGCGCTGGCCGATTTGGGGATTCGTGAGGTCAGTATGAGCAAGTACTGCATCGGCGTGGCCCTGTTGAATCCGCAGTTGCCGGCCAACCGGTGGGCCCGGCTGCTGCGCTCCGAGTTTCAGGACTGCGTGAGCCGGTAACCGATCCCCCGGACCGTCTCGAAGCGTTCGCTGCCTAGTTTGTTGCGCAAATAGCCCACGTACACGTCCACGATGTTGGAACCGGGGTCAAAGTCGTAGCCCCACACCCGGGAGAGCAGTTGTTCCCGGCTGAGGGCTTGGCCGGGGTGACGCAGGAAGGCTTCGGCCAAGGTGAACTCCCGGGTCGATAGGTCGACCTCTGCCCCGTTGACGGTGACCCGGCGGCGGAGCAAGTCCATTTCCAGATCCCCGTGGGTGAGCACGGAGCTTTCTTGGGCTGCCGGTTCGGTCCGGCGCAAGCGCAGGCGGACGCGGGCCAGCAGCTCATCAAAGTGGAATGGTTTGGCCATGTAGTCGTCGGCACCGCTTTGCAGTCCGGCCACCGTGTCATCGACCGTGTTGCGGGCCGTCAAGATGATGACCGGGGTGTCCAACTGTGCCGCCCGGATTATGCTCAGCACGCTGAACCCGTCAGCGTCCGGCAGTCCCAGATCCAGGATGATCAACTCGAATGTTCCGCTCAAGGCTTGTTCCGTGCCCGCATAGGCGGTATCGGCCACCGCGGTGGTGTACCCGGCTGCTTTGAGTCCTTTGGCGATGAAAGAACTGATGCGCGGTTCATCTTCGATGATCAGGATACGGTTCACGAGGCGCTCTCTTCCGTGGTGCGAGGTTCCGGTGTCAACGGGATGTCTAAGTAAAAGGCGGAGCCCCGGCCCGGGGTTGAACTGAGGTGGATGGACCCGCCGTGGGCCTGAACAATCGCGGTGACAATGTTCAGCCCTAGGCCCGATCCTTGTGTTCTGGCGATGTTGCTGCCCCGGCCGAATCTCTCAAAGATGCGTTGCTGGTCCGCTTCGCTGATCCCAGTGCCGGCATCCCGCACCCACATCCGCAGCAGCGGTGGCGTGCCGGGGGCGCGTTTGATGGTGCTGCCCAATTCCACGGGGGTGTCCGGCGCGGAGTATTTCACGGCGTTATCGCACAGCTGCAGCATCGCCTGGGTGATGCGTGCCGGGTCCAAGCTGACGGTCGCGTCGCTGCGGTGCAGAATCTTCCAGTCTCGCGGTCCGAGGGCTTTGGCTTTCTCCAACACGTCAGCCAGCAGCACCCCGACGGGGGTGGGTTTGATGATGAGGAAGTCTTGCCGGTTGGCCTTGGCCAGGGTCACGATGTCGTTGATCAGCAGGGACATCCGTTCCAGCTCATCAAGGGCAATGTCTTTGCTCTGCTCCACGTCGGCTTGGTCGGTGCTGTCCATCAGCTCCAGGTGCCCGCGGATGATGGTGACCGGGGTGCGTAGTTCGTGACCGACGTCGTCGAGGAGCTGGCGTTGGGCGGTAAGCGCGTTTTCCAGACGGTCCAGCATTTGATTGATGGTGATGGTCAGGTCCGCGAATTCG
The DNA here is from genome assembly GCF_042434215.1 of Micrococcoides hystricis. Taxonomy (NCBI): domain Bacteria; kingdom Bacillati; phylum Actinomycetota; class Actinomycetes; order Micrococcales; family Micrococcaceae; genus Micrococcoides; species Micrococcoides hystricis. The sequence goes on from NZ_JBHLUB010000025.1 coordinate 47,406, forward strand.
TCCCGGCCAGTGACCTCGATCCGGGTTGAAACATCGGATTCGGAGATGTCTTGCGCGGTCTCCTGCAGGCGCCGAATGGGTTGAAGCATGCGCCCGACCAGCAGCCAGGCCACCACGCCGGCGATGATCATGATGGCCATCCCGACCCCGGCCAAAATCAGGTAGTTGGTGTTGAGTTGGCGTACCTCGGCCGAGTAGTCGTAGGCCACGATAAAGCTGGCTGGTTCCGGATCCGAGCGGAGTTGGACCGGGACGCTGGCGACCCGGTAGGTGCGCAGCTCGGTTTTGACGGTGTCGAGTTTGATTTGGTCGACCGATGTTCGGTGCGCCCAGTCCATGAATTCTGGGTCTTGGTCTAGTTGCACGTCCACCGTGACGGGGGCTTTCCACCGAACCCGGGCGTCTCCGATGCCGATCATGCCTTGGGTGGGGCCGAGCATGGTTTGCTGCATCCCGGCGTAGAGCAGGTCTTCGGCCTCGGCGAAGGGTTTCAGGGTGTTTGGGTCCACCGTTTTGGAGATGTTCCGGATCTCTTCGATGGTCCTGATGAGGGAGCCGTCGAGGCGCTCGTTGAGTTGGTGCCGCTGGAACACGTAGCTGACGGTGCCGGCGACCAGCAGGGTGATGGCGGTCAGGGCGATCATCCCGGTGAGCAGCCGGGTTCGGGTGGACCAAGACGTGACCGCCAACCGGCTTTTCGCACCGGTCATGGTGGGGCTAGTCATCATCGTCCCAGTCATCATCCCAGTCATCGTCGTCCCAGTCATCGTCATCCCACTGCTGGCCGGGGCCGGGTTGTGGTGGCAACGGGGTGACGACCTGCGGGGGTGGGGCCGGTTTCACCGATGGTGTGGGGGTGGCCTTGGGTGTGCGAGAAGGTTTGGGGGTCGTGCTGCTGGGGCTGGGTGAGGGCGCGCTCGAGCTGGGGCTGGGTGAGGGTGTTGGTGTGGGGCTGGTGCTGATGTCTTCGACCGTGATACCCGGTCCGAGGTCTTTGCTGCCCGGGGTTGAGGCGCCCCAAAGGAGGGCCAGCAGTGCGAGTGCGACGCCGATGGCGGCGACGGCCACCGCGCCGCGTATCCAGACTGACCTACCCATGGGGACTATTTTGCCTCAGATTGATAAGAGGTTTATGAGAAGCGCCGCATGGGTGTATCAGTCAGTGCGGATCATGCACCAAGCCATGGTGTAGTCGTGCTTCTGCAGATCTGATTGGCGCATCCAGACCTCCAGCGGGGACGCGTCACCGAACCAGCCGGCCAGACTTGTCCAGCTTTCAATGTCCGCGATCAATCGGTAGTCGTCCTGCTCGGCGGTGAGGGGCAAGACCTCCGGCAGTACCTCTTGGCAGGGTACTTCCTGCCCGGCTTGGCTGTGGCCGTAGAGGTGCGTCACCGGGACCGGAAAGGAGTCGGGATCACCTGTACGTTGAAGCGTCCATGAGGCTTGGTATTCCTCGATGGCGTGCTCGGCTGCATCGAATTGTGCCTCGATGTAGTCGCCGTCGAGTGAGGAGGGCGGCGAGAACGAGGCCATGGGCAAGCCGACTTGGCAGGCTGGTTCAGGTAGGTCAAGATCCGCCGGGGCGTCCCGGATTTCGAGTTCTGCTGAAGGGTGCAGCCAGCGCACCAACCAGCCTTCGGTTTGGCCGTCTTCGGCCTCGTAGCCGTAGGTCTGCAGGTCGTGGAAGATCTGCAAGTAGCCCTCGGTGGGCAGGCCCTCGCTCAGCTGCTGCCCCCATTGGCGTTTGCCTTCGGCATCGAGGGCTCCGGCTACCCCACTGAGCTCGAAGCAGGCGATATGTGCCAGCGGTTCTCCTGCGCTGTTGCGCGGCCACGACTCCCCCGCGGCCATGATGGCGGGTCCGCCGAGCCAGCAGACCGGCACCCTATTGGGCCAGTAGTCCTCCCTCAGCTCCTGCTCCCCGGCTGCAAAGCCTTGCTCGGAGAACACCACGGTGTAGGCCAGCCGTTCCTGAAGCTGCGCTGCCTGCAGGTGGGGTTGGTTCAACCAACCCCAGATCTGGCTTGGCAGGCCGTGGATGGGCGCGGGGATGCTCACGGGGATGTCCTTTCGATGCTGGTGGCTGCCTCTAGTGTGCCAGCCACGTGTGCGTTGGGGTCCGCTCTGCGGGATGATTTTTCCTCCGGACAGCCAACAGCCCGGCTCCTTCCGTATTGGGAGGGCCGGGCTGTTGGCTGTCTTGGTGTGTCGACTTAGCTTGGGGGCTTAGTTGTTAGCTCCGAAGTCGTAGTCGTCCAAGGAGATGGCGTGGAAGTCGGGGTTCATGCCGCCTTCCAGTCCTGGGTAGTCGAAGTCCGCGTAGGAGGCTGGGCCCGTGAACATTTGGGCTTTGGCTTCCTCGGAGGCGTCGACGCTGATCTGGGTGTAGCGGTCCAGGCCGGTACCGGCCGGGATCAGCTTACCGATGATCACGTTCTCCTTCAGACCCAGCAGTGGGTCGGACTTGCGTTCCATGGCCGCCTGGGTCAGGACGCGGGTGGTCTCCTGGAAGGAGGCCGCGGAGAGCCAGGAGTCGGTGGCCAAGGATGCCTTGGTGATGCCCATCAGTTCGTCACGGCCGGAGGCTGGCTGTTCGCCGGCGGCGACGGCCTTGCGGTTTTCGGCCACGAACTTGGCGCGGTCGGCCAGTTCACCCGGCAGCAGCTCGGTGTTACCCGAGTCGATGACGGTGATCCGGCGCAGCATCTGACGGACGATGACTTCCACGTGCTTGTCGTGAATACCCACACCCTGGGACTGGTACACTTCCTGCACCTCGTCGACCAGGAACTTCTGGGCGGCACGTGGGCCAAGCACACGCAGCACCTGCTTCGGATCGATCGAACCGGCGACGAGCTGCTGACCGACTTCGACGCGGTCCCCGTCCTTCACCAGCAGGCGGGCACGGCGCAGGACCGGGTAGGCCTCGTCTTCGGAACCGTCATCTGGAGTGATGACGATGCGTAGCTGACGTTCGGTGTCTTCGATGGTGACCCGGCCGGCGACCTCGGAGATCGGGGCGACACCCTTGGGGGTGCGGGCCTCGAAGAGCTCTTGGATACGTGGCAGACCCTGGGTGATGTCATCCGCGGAGGCGACACCACCGGTGTGGAAGGTACGCATGGTCAGCTGGGTACCTGGTTCACCAATGGACTGTGCGGCGATAATGCCGACGGCCTCACCGATGTCCACGAGCTTACCGGTGGCTAGGGAGCGACCGTAGCACTTGGCGCAGGTTCCGACGGCGGAGTCACAGGTGAGTACGGAACGGATCCGGACTTCGTCGACTCCGGCTTCGTACAGGCGGTTGATGAGTACGTCACCGACGTCCGCGCCGGCTTCGGCTAGGACGGTCCCGTCCTCGGCAACGACGTCGCGTGCCAGGGTGCGGGCGTAGGCGGCGTTCTCCACGTGTTCGTGCAGGCGGCGTTCTCCGTTTTCATCAACTTCGGCGATGGCCACGGACAGGCCCTTGCGGGTGCCGCAGTCTTCTTCGCGGACGATGACGTCCTGGGAGACGTCCACCAGACGACGGGTGAGGTAACCGGAGTTAGCGGTCTTCAACGCGGTATCGGCCAGACCCTTACGGGCACCGTGGGTGGCGATGAAGTACTCGAGCACGGACAGGCCCTCACGGTAGGAGGACTTGATCGGGCGCGGGATGATCTCACCCTTCGGGTTGGACACCAGACCACGGATACCGGCGATCTGCCGGACCTGCAGCCAGTTACCGCGGGCACCGGAGGAGACCATGCGGTGGATGACGTTGGTTTCGTCCATACCGGCCTGCATGGCTTCGGCGACCTCGTCGGTGGCCTTGTTCCAGATGTCGATCAGTTCCGAGCGGCGCTCGTCATCGGACATCAGACCCGTGTCGTACTGGTCCTGAATCGCGGCAGCGCGCTCTTCGTAGGACTCCATGATGGCTGGTTTGTCCATGTCCGCGGAGATGTCGGAGATCGCCACGGTCACACCGGAACGGGTGGCCCAGTAGAAGCCGGCGTCTTTGAGCGCATCCAGGGTGGCTGCGGTCTCGGTCATCGGGTACCGCTCGGCCAGGTCGTTCACCAGGGTGGACAGGCGGCCCTTGTCGGCAACCTTGGCAACCCACGGGTAGTCCGCTGGCAGGGTCTCGTTGAACAGGACCTTACCGAGGGAGGTTTCGATCAGCGCACGCTGACCTTCTTCCCAGCCCTCCGGGGCGGCCTGTTCCACCGACGGGGTGAAGTTCGGTAGCGCGATCTTCACTTTGGCGTTCAGGTCCAGCTCGCCCAGGTCGAAGGCCATGATGGCTTCGGCTGGGGAGGAGAACACACGGCCTTCGCCGGTGGCGCCGTCCCGGATGGTGGTCAGGTGGTGCAGACCGATGATCATGTCCTGCGATGGCAGGGTGACCGGGCGGCCGTCAGATGGCTTCAGGATGTTGTGCGAGGACAGCATCAGGATGCGTGCTTCGGCCTGGGCTTCTGGGCTCAGTGGCAGGTGCACGGCCATCTGGTCACCGTCAAAGTCGGCGTTGAACGCAGCACACACCAGTGGGTGCAGCTGCAGGGCCTTGCCTTCGACCAGCTGTGGTTCGAAGGCTTGGATGCCGAGGCGGTGCAGGGTTGGTGCGCGGTTGAGCAGTACCGGGTGTTCGGTAATGATCTCTTCCAGCACGTCCCAGACCTGTGGGCGGTAGCGTTCGACCATCCGCTTGGCGGACTTGATGTTCTGGGCGTGGTTGAGGTCAACCAGGCGCTTCATCACGAACGGCTTGAACAGCTCCAGGGCCATCTGCTTGGGCAGACCGCACTGGTGCAGTTTCAGCTGTGGACCGACCACGATCACGGAGCGGCCGGAGTAGTCCACGCGCTTACCGAGCAGGTTCTGGCGGAAGCGGCCCTGCTTACCCTTGAGCATGTCGGAGAGCGACTTCAGCGGACGGTTGCCCGGTCCGGTGACGGCGCGGCCGCGGCGGCCGTTGTCGAACAGTGAGTCGACAGCTTCCTGCAGCATGCGCTTTTCGTTATTGACGATGATCTCTGGGGCGCCCAGATCAAGCAGCCGCTTCAGGCGGTTGTTGCGGTTGATCACGCGGCGGTACAGGTCGTTCAGGTCGGAGGTCGCGAAGCGGCCACCGTCCAGCTGAACCATGGGGCGCAGCTCTGGTGGGATCACCGGAACGGCGTCCAGGACCATGCCCAGTGGGGAGTTGTCCGTGGAGAGGAAAGCGTTGACGACTTTCAGGCGCTTCAGGGCACGGGTCTTGCGCTGGCCACGGCCAGTGTTGATGACCTCGTGCAGGGCCTCTGCTTCGGCCTGCATGTCGAAGTTTTCAAGGCGCTTCTTGATGGCTTCGGCGCCCATGTAGCCTTCGAAGTACTGGCCGTAGTTGTTCCGCAGTTCGCGGTACAGGCCTTCGTCACCTTCTAGGTCTGCGACCTTGAGGTTCTTGAAGCGGTCCCAGACGGCTTCCTTGCGTTCGATTTCCTGATCGGCACGCTTGCGGATTTGGGCCATGAGCTTGTCGGCCTGGTCCCGGACCTTGCGCTTCTCAGCGGCCTTGGCGCCTTCTTCTTCCAGCTTGGCTAGGTCATCTTCCAGGTCCTTGGCCACGGCGGCGATGTCGGCATCCCGGGTGCTGACCAGGTGCTTCATGGTGTTGTCGTGCTCGGCCTGCAGGTTCGGCAGATCTTCGTGGCGTTTGTCTTCGTCCACGGAAGTGATCATGTAGGCGGCAAAGTAGATGACCTTTTCTAGGTCCTTTGGCGCCAGGTCCAGCAGGTAGCCGAGGCGGGATGGGACACCCTTGAAGTACCAGATGTGGGTGACCGGGGCGGCGAGCTCGATGTGGCCCATCCGTTCGCGGCGCACCTTGGCACGGGTGACTTCTACGCCACAGCGTTCACAAATGATGCCCTTGAAGCGGACACGCTTGTACTTACCGCAGTAGCATTCCCAGTCGCGGGAGGGGCCGAAGATCTTCTCGCAGAACAGCCCGTCCTTCTCTGGCTTGAGGGTACGGTAGTTGATGGTCTCTGGCTTTTTCACTTCGCCGTAGGACCAATCGCGGATTTGGTCGGCGGTGGCCAGACCAATTCGCATTTCACCAAATGAAGATTCAGTGGACATTGTCCGTTATCTCTCTTCTCTCGAAATCTGTAAGTCGTGGGGCTTGAACTGGCGGCTTAGACCTCGTCCACGGAGGATGGCTCCGCGTGCGAGATGTCGATGCCGAGTTCTTCAGCGGCCCGGAAGACTTCATCATCCGAGTCACGCATTTCGATGGTGTTGCCGTCGGAGGAAAGCACTTCCACGTTCAGGCACAGGGACTGCATTTCCTTGATCAGGACCTTGAAGGACTCTGGAACACCCGGTTCTGGGATGTTCTCGCCCTTGACGATCGCCTCGTAGACCTTCACGCGGCCGTGGACGTCATCGGACTTGATGGTCAGCAGTTCCTGCAGGGTGTAGGCGGCGCCGTAGGCTTCCAGGGCCCAGACTTCCATTTCACCGAAGCGCTGGCCACCGAATTGGGCCTTACCACCAAGTGGCTGCTGGGTGATCATAGAGTATGGACCGGTGGAGCGGGCGTGGATCTTGTCATCGACCAGGTGGTGCAGTTTCAAGATGTACATGTAGCCGACTGCGATGTCGTCCGGGAATGGTTCACCGGAGCGGCCGTCGAACAGCTGGGCCTTACCGTTTTCCTTGACGAGGTGTTCCCCGTCGCGGGTTGGGTTGGCCACGGAGAGCATGCCGCGGATCTCGTCCTCTTCGGCACCGTCGAACACCGGGGTGGCGACGTTGACCGGTCCGGTCGAGCGTGGCAGTTCTGGCAGGTTGGCCAGCCACTCGGGCTCGCCTTCGATGTTCCAGCCCTGTTTGGCGACCCAGCCCAGGTGCAGTTCCATGACTTGGCCGACGTTCATACGACCTGGCACACCCAGTGGGTTCAGGACCACGTCGACGGGGGTGCCGTCGGCGAGGAATGGCATGTCTTCGACCGGCAGGATCTTGGCGATGACGCCCTTGTTGCCGTGGCGGCCGGCGAGCTTGTCACCGTCGGTGATCTTGCGCTTCTGGGCCACGTAGACGCGGACCAGCTGGTTGACACCTGGTGGCAGGTCATCGTCGTCGTTGTCGCGGTCGAAGATACGCACGCCGATGACGGTACCGCCTTCACCGTGTGGCACCTTCAGGGAGGTGTCACGGACTTCGCGGGACTTTTCACCGAAGATGGCACGCAGTAGGCGCTCTTCTGGGGTCAGTTCGGTTTCACCCTTCGGGGTGACGCGGCCGACGAGGAGGTCCCCGGCTTCGACCTCGGCACCGATGTGGATGATGCCGCGTTCGTCCAGCTGGGACAGGGCTTCTTCGGAGACGTTCGGGATGTCCCGGGTGATCTCTTCGGCGCCGAGCTTGGTGTCACGGGCGTCAACTTCGTGCTCTTCGATGTGGATCGAGGTGAGCACGTCATCGGAGACCAGTCGCTGGGACAGGATGATGGCGTCTTCGAAGTTGTGGCCTTCCCAGGACATGAACGCGACCAGCAGGTTCTTACCGAGTGCCAGTTCACCGTTGTCGGTGGCTGGGCCGTCGGCGATGATCGACTGGTATTCGACCCGGTCACCTTCGGAGACGCGGACCTGCTGGTTGTAGGCGTTGCCCTGGTTCGAGCGGGCGAACTTCAGGATTGGGTAGTTGGTGGTGGTGCCGTCGTCGTTGAGGACCCGGACGATGTCTGCGGAGACTTCTTCCACGACACCGGCCTTGGTGGCCACCACGGAGTCGCCGGCGTCCACGGCCACGTACTTCTCCATGCCGGTACCGACCAGGGGGGATTCGGACTGCAGCAGTGGCACGGCCTGACGCTGCATGTTCGCACCCATCAGAGCACGGTTAGCATCGTCATGCTCCAGGAATGGGATCAGCGCCGTTGCCGCGGAGACCATCTGGCGTGGGGAGACGTCCATGTAGTCGATCTCGGATGGTTCAGCCAGGATCGGTTCGCCTTCACCGCCGCGCTGGCGGGCCAGCACGAAATCTTCGGCGAAGTGACCGTCTTCGGTCAGGGGCGCGTTGGCCTGGGCGATCTGGGCGTCCAGTTCGTCATCGGCGGTGAGGTACTCGACCTTGTCGGTGACCTTACCGTCCACAACCTTGCGGTATGGGGTTTCGATGAAACCGAATGGGTTGATGCGGCCGTAGGTTGCCAACGAACCGATCAGACCAATGTTCGGGCCTTCCGGGGTTTCGATCGGGCACATACGTCCGTAGTGCGATGGGTGCACGTCACGGACTTCCATGCCGGCACGGTCACGGGACAGACCACCTGGGCCCAGTGCGGACAGACGACGCTTGTGGGTCAGACCGGCAAGCGGGTTGTTCTGGTCCATGAACTGGGACAGCTGGGAGGTGCCGAAGAACTCCTTGATGGAGGCGACGACCGGGCGGATGTTGATCAGCGTCTGCGGGGTGATCGCTTCAACGTCCTGGGTGGTCATACGTTCTTTAACGACGCGCTCCATGCGGGCCAGACCGGTGCGGATCTGGTTTTCGATGAGCTCGCCCACGGCGCGGATGCGACGGTTACCGAAGTGGTCGATGTCATCCACTTCTACGCGGACGTCAACTTCCTGGCCGTTGCGGGTACCCTTGATGGTCTTTTCCCCGGCGTGCAGGGCGACCAGGAAGTGCACCATGGCGACGATGTCTTCTTCGGTGAGTACCGAAGCGTCAGCGTCGTTCATCGGCTTGTCGACACCCAGTTTGCGGTTCAGCTTGTAACGACCGACCTTCGCCAGGTCGTAGCGCTTCGGGGTGAAGTACAGCGACTGCAGCAGGTTCCAGCCAGCATCAACGGTGGCTGGTTCGGATGGGCGCAGCTTGCGGTAGATATCCAACAGCGCTTCATCCTGGGTGTGAACGGTGTCCTTCTCCAAGGTGGCGCGGATCGACTCGTAGTCACCGAACTCTTCCAGGATGCGGGACTCGGACCAGCCCAAGGCTTTCAGCAGGACGGTCACGTTCTGCTTGCGCTTGCGGTCCAGACGGACACCGACCTGATCGCGCTTGTCGATTTCCAATTCGAACCATGCACCGCGGGCCGGGATGACCTTAGCGGTGAAGATGTCCTTATCGGAGGTCTTGTCCGGGGTGCGCTCGAAGTAGGCGCCCGGGGAGCGAACCAGCTGGGAGACCACGACGCGCTCGGTACCGTTGATGATGAAGGTACCCATGTCGGTCATGAGTGGGAAGTCACCCATGAACACGGTCTGCTGCTTAATTTCGCCGGTGTTGTTGTTCATGAACTCGGCTTTGACGTACAGCGGTGCCGAGTAGGTGGCGTCGCGTTCCTTGCACTCTTCCTTGCTCATCTTTGGATCAGCAAATTCAGGCTCGGCAAAGCTCAGGGACATGGTCTCCTGGAAATCCTCAATCGGAGAGATTTCTTCGAAGATGTCGGCAAGGCCGGAGGTTGTTGGAACGGAGTGATCCTCTTCAGCCAGAGCCTTCTCGACGCGCTCCTGCCAGCGCTCGTTGCCAATCAGGCGGTCAAAGCTCTCGGTCTGAAGTGCCAGCAAATCAGGCACATCAAGAGGTTCTTGAATCTTTGCAAATGAAACTCGGCCGGCGCTTTCGGCGCTGCGGGCTGAGCTAGCGGTTGAATTGTTAGAGGTGCTCGAGGCGACCAAGATGGATCCTTCCACAGACCTTCAGGTTTCCTAGTGCATCCCAAATCCGTATAAATAACTTAGCCCACCGCTATATGAAGGCTTAAGGAACAGAAGGGTTGCGCAAAGATCTATCGTATCTTCAACGTCAACCCAGCTTCAAGTACGGAACCTGTGAACTTACCCACAGTGTAAGTCGCGGCCCGGAAGGTGTGTAGTTATCTCTAACGTGCAAAAGAATAGCACCTTTGAAGCCACAGGCAAGGAACCGGCGTACCTTACATATATTGATCGCGTAGCCCAAGTCGTGCCTCACATACTTTGATCGCATGCCTCTACGCTGACGAGTATGAACAAGGACGTGGTGTCAGT
>NZ_JBHLUB010000026.1:0-86628 GCF_042434215.1 Micrococcoides hystricis
AACCGGTGGCGTGAAGATCCACACCGCTTGAACGAGAGCTACGCGATCAATCTATATGAGGCACAACCCGAGTTACGCGATCAAATTGACATGAGGCACTACGTTGACACCCGGCCTGTATTCGAGTGGGAGTCGATGTTGGAGTAGTTCGGGGCGAGAACATCTCCATTAATATGAATTTGTTCGATTATGTGTAATTCCTTGGGGTCAACGGGGTCCTCTGCTAACCCATCGATCCCGAACACAGCCGATTGTCCCCAGTCAATGGGGGTCTTGAAGAAGACTGTTTCTCCCGGGACAACTTCCGTCACATATGAGCCAGACTCTAACGTTTCCGCTTCTTCAAAGCTCACGCTACCGATGACGTCCTTTGGAGTTGAAGGCTTAGGTTTGTCGATCGTGTCGCCTCCCGAACTCACTTCACTGACTCCGTCCGGCAGTTCATCAAGGTTCGTCGGCACCGGTTCTTCTATCACTCGAATGGCCGTGGGTAGAGTGTTGGCGTTATCGCCCTTGCCGCGTTTGATGGACAAGATCAGCTCGTCCGCTTTGGCGCACTCTTCGATCTTGGAATCAGGCGTACTTAACCGCGGATCCATCCCGTACGTGGAAACTGTATGGGAAACCAACGTGCCGAATCGCAACACATCTAAACCGCCATCGTACTGGTAACCGCATTCGGTTCCTTCCAGCGTGGACAAACTTGTTTTCCAAGTCCCCGAGGTTGCCAGTACTGATCCAGAAAGTTTGGGCGACTTAGCCAACACATTCACGTGGAGGGATGAGTCAGGTATCTGACGCTTGATCTTGTAGAAGACTTCAGTGTCTCCCTGATTGGAGCCGCTGACCTTGTCCTGGTACTGGCCCGAAGTCAGCTCGGGTGCGCTCTGTGCTTCACGGCTGCCTTGGACGGGCTCACCTTGGAGTGCGAAAGGACGGGCAGCACGAGCAGACAACCGACGCAGTGCGGAGTCCAGTTGATCTGCGTCTTTTGCGTCATAGTAGGAACCGTCGGTCAGCTCTGCGATACAGCTGAGCTGATTGCGGGCCTTGTCATTGACGGCGAAGCCGACCGCGTCGATGCGCATCGAAATGCCGCTGTCCGCAATGGATTCAACTTCCTTACAGGGATCAGGCACACAATTCTCTTCGCCATCTGAGACCAGAATGATGTGTCGATTACCTTCGTCGCCAAGGTCTTTGGCGCCTTCAAGAAGTGCGTGTGAAATCGGGGTTTGGCCGACCGCTTCGAAGTCGTTGACTGCGGCCTTGAGTTTTGCCCGGTCCAGTTGCTCAATCGGGTGAATCAACTGGGAATCTTGGCAGGCCTGTTTCGATGGATCAGCGTCGTTCTTATCTTTGACGGTTGCGCCGTATACCCGTAGTCCAACGTCGATGTTGGCAGGAAGGGAATCAATCGTGTTGTTGAGTGCCTTTTTTGCGGCTTCAAGGCGGGTAGTCCCACTGGGATCCTTGCGGTTCATGGACCCGGAAGCGTCGAGGATCAGCAAGACGGAAGACTTCTCATTCTCGCTTGGAGCTTGGTCCTGATCGGGTTCACCGGTGGCCGTTGCACCGGTAAGCCCTATCGTCAGGGACAGTAGGCCCGCCGCTGTGACCAGTTTTCGAATAAATTGCTGTTTTCTTTGCACGACGATTCCCAATCTATGAATTTGACTCAAGTAAAGCCGCAAAGAGGTGTAACCGGCAAGTAATTGAGGGTTCAAGACGCGAAAATGTCGTGATACTTAAAGAAAAAGAGCCCCCTGCCGGATTCGAACCGGCGACCTGCTGTTTACAAGACAGCTGCTCTGGCCAGCTGAGCTAAGGAGGCTTGCTGCATTGGCAACCTCTCTATCTTAACCCAGCAAGCTAGGGATAAGCGAACCGATCCGTCGGTGAGAATTTTTATCGGTCGTGTCGGGGGTGCTAAGATCAAATCTGCGCAAGCGCGGTTCCTTAGCTCAGTTGGTTAGAGCGTTCGCTTCACACGCGAAAGGTCGCTGGTTCGAGTCCAGTAGGAACCACTTTCTTGTTTAAACCTGCTTTAGCGTACGACCCATAGATCTAGAATCACGGCATCTGGCCTGCGCTCGCCACTTCCGATGATCAAGTGCTCGCTCAACCACTGATAGCGTGCAGCTGCCGTGCTGATCTTGGGGTGACACTTGAAGTAAACGCGTTCGGCGGGAACAGGCTGGCCCGCTAGCAGCGCGGCGGTGTCTTCTAGACTCGCGCTGCGGATCGCGTCATTGACGATATACAGTCGTTCACCGTCGCTGGTTTCCACCACGTACCGGGCATCCAAGAGGGCGACAGTGTCGCTTGCGACGAGTTGAAAGTCGGCCCCGGCGTCCAAGATGCGTCCGCGGAAGTGGGGGCCATCGACCGTTCCACCGGTGATTGGAATGATGCGCCGAAACCCGTCGGGAGTGTTTCCCACCTCAACAGGTGTGGCAACTTCAACATGAAACCGGGCCAAGTACTCCAATTCGGGTGCCGGGGGAGTGTGAAACATGAAAAGCTCCTATTAGAGGTATTTCTGGTGCGAGGGTCGAGAATTTCGGATTCGGTAGTTTTCCTTGTCAGCCTTCCGGAGCGTTTGTGATGGAATGCAGTCGAATAGGTACTAACAACAGGGTGGCAGCGCTGACCTGCATGTCTGACCAGAGCGTACGGCGCTCCGTGGAAAAGCTATGGGATATCTAACTCGATGTTAGGTGAGAGATCGGTCCCGCTCACACGTGAAACACAACAACACAAGGTTGCAGGCAGCTCTTCATTTTTCTGTGCTTCAGAGAAGAATACATCACGGTGGTCGATGCGACCTTGGAGGCTCAGAATCTTGACCTGGCATAACCCACACTCGCCTTTGCGACAGTCAAACATCATGTCCGCCCCGGCCCGTTCGAGGGCTTCTAGCAGGGATTCGTCTTGTTCCACTTGGGTGGTCAAACCCAGACGAGGAACCGTGACGGTGAACGGTTCTGGTTCAAACCATCCTGAATTACCGAAAGTTTCAAAGCGCAGATTGGTGATGTCTAAGTCGGTATCGTGCCAAGTTCTTCGAACAGCATCCATCAGTCGGATGGGCCCACACATATACAGCTCGGTATCGGAATCGATTTCTGCGACGAGCTGCTTGACGTTCAGCGGCTTGTTTTCTGCATCGACATAAATCGTAGCCTTCTCGCCGTGGTCAGCTATGACCCTATCTAGGTAGGCCATCGCGGCTCGGTGTCGACCGACGTAAATCAGGTGATAATTGGCGCCAACACGCCGCAGCGTATCTGCCATGGACAAGATTGCTGTGATGCCAATGCCACCGGCAAGCAAAACATATCTACGTGCCCCGATGCGCAAGGGGAAATCCTGTTGAGGTGAGCTCACGCGGAGACGACTGTCCGGAACTAGGGTGTGCATCATTATTGAGCCGCCCCGTGAGTTCGGAGTTCTGAATACGCTTAGCGCAACGGTCCCTGCTTGCCTATCTGCATCCACGATCGAATAGGACCGCTTCAACTGTCGTTCTGCTCCCGGCAGCAGAACGTCTATGTGCTCGCCGGCTTTACATGAAACATCGAAAGGAACCGCGAGTTCGATTCGTTTGATCTCCTCCGCCACCATTGTGGTGGCGACAACGGTGGCATCAAACCAGCTTTTGTCATGAAGGGTGCTCATATGCGTTTCTCCTATGCTTTCGGCGGCACAACAGTGGCGCGGCCTTCGGCCTGGAGGGCTCTCTCAAGGATCCTGCGCACCCACATTCCACCGGCATCAATGTTGAGGGAGTAGAACTCGTGATCGGGGTTAGCCTCGATCGCCTCTTGCTGCGCCTTGAGCATTTCTTCGTCCTCCCCGAATACCCCGTGGACGCCTTCCCGCAGTTGAGTGGTTATCAACTGCGAATCGAGACAATAGTTGCGCATGAAAGCCCAAAAATAATGACAGGAACGATCGGATTCCGGGGTAATGGTATTCATAACATAGCCGTTCACGCCCTGACTGCGGTCACCTTCTGGTGCGCCGGTGCCGGCTTTCGCCACGCCTACGTCAATGCAAATGGTCGACGGGTAGGTGTAATGAATGATTTGCCAACGATCAACTTTGCCCTCGAAGTCAGGAAACTTGTCGCGCATGTTTTTTAGCCAGAAAGGCGGCGGGTCGATGTCTCTCATCCACCGTGTGACCGTCACAGTTCTACCATCCTGGGTTGTTTCGAATTCTGCGTCAGACAATTCGTCCTGACCAATGGAAGACGAATGGACGAACTCTTCGTGCGTTAGATCCATGAGGTTGTCAAGCACTAGCTGGTAGTTGCAATCCGCGTGAATAGTCTTGCCGTCACCGGCCCACTCGGTCGAGCTCATTTGACTCATATCTGGAATGGTCTCGGCATCCGCCAGTTCTGGGTCGCCAAGCCAAACCCAGACGTAACGGTAGCGCTCTTCGACGAGATAGGACGGAACTGTGGCGGATGGGTTCAAGGTCTCTTGGGCCGGCATGTGAGTGCATCGGCCTGCTGAGTTGTATTGGAGGCCGTGGTAGGGGCATTGAATCTCGTCACGACCCATGAGTTTGCCCTTGGATAGTGGGGCCAGTCGGTGCCAGCAGGCATCCGCGAGTGCAACGGGTTTACCGTCCGTGGTGCGGTACAGGACGAGTGGCTTGTTGGCGATAGTCCGGGCTAGTGGGGTCCTGTTTACTTCGTGATCCCACGCCGCAACGTACCAAGCATTGAGTGGGTGCGGAAAGATCTTTGCGGTCGTGATGGTTTCTGCCTGCAGTGTCATAACATCCTCGAATAGCTAAGGGTGTAAATAACTAAGTAGTTAGTTAGTTTGTGTTGTGAGACACACATTACTGCAGCTTGTATGCTGTGACAAGAGTTCTGGAGAGGAAAATCTATGAGTCTGCGTGCTGCCCTATTGGCGCTGCTGTCATCCGGGCCGATGACGGGCTACGACGTCGTGAAGCAATTCTCCGGGTCCGTCGGTTATCTCTGGCAGGCCAAGGACTCACAGATTTATCCCGCGCTGCGCAAAATGGAAGAAGAGGGGCTGGTCGAGGGCAAGCTCGTTCCGTGGGGTAGTAAAGGCGCAGTGAAGACCGAGTACCAAGTGACTTCTAGTGGCATTGAAGAGCTGCGTCGCTGGCAGGAATCGGAACATGAGTATGGTCTGGAGCGCGACCCCGTTGAATTGCGGGTGGCTTACGGCGAATGGGCAGACCCAGGTGACCTCGAGCGAATGCTCAACCGGCACATTGACCATCAGAAGCGTGAGGCTGAGCGGGCACTTCGGCAGATCGCTGATATCGAAGGGCGTGTCTCGCCGGTCATCAAGCGTAGACTGGAAAGGTTTCCGGACGCGGATGCCGACCGGATCGTTCGCTTTAAAGTCCTTGCCTATCAGGGGCGCATCCAGCGCGCTGAGGCTGAAATCGCGTGGGCTAAGGCCGTGTTGCGTGAAATAGGGGCAGCCGACTCCGACTAGAAAGTGGCTGACGGATGGCGACAGCAACTTCAGCGTGTTGCACGGACGCGAATGCTCGCTCTGGCGTAAGGCGGAAGTCTGTATCTTACGAAAGCGACCAGTCAATGGGGCCAGCGCCCTGATCGGCTAGTAACGCATTGGTCTGACTGAATGGTTTGGATCCAAAGAAACCGCGGTACGCGGACAGGGGCGACGGGTGTGGACTCCGAACGAAGTGGGGTGCTCCGTGTTGCTCCAGCAGCGGTTCAAATTTACCGGCGTCAGCTCCCCACAAGATAGAGACGAGGGGCTTGTCCCGTTCAGCAAGTGCCACCACAGCGGCTTTAGTGATGACGTCCCAACCAAGACCGTGGTGTGACTTCGGGGCTCCAGCTTGCACGGTCAAGACTGTGTTTAACAGCATGACACCCTGCTGAGCCCACGCGCTGAGGTCACCATGCTCGGGCGGGACGATGCCCAGATCATCATGCAACTCTCGGTAGATGTTCTGCAGACTCTTCGGCAGCGGACGCACATGCTTGTCAACGGCGAAAGACATTCCAATAGGGTGACCGATCGTGGGGTAGGGATCCTGGCCCAACACCAAGACCTTGACCTCATCAAAGGGCTGCCGAAAAACGCGCAAGATGTTCTCAGGTGCAGGAAGAATAGTCTCACCCGCACTGCGCCGTTCTTTGAGTTGTTCGCCAATGCGCGCAAAGTCGTCGCGCAACGGAGCCAGGGCGCGAGCCCACCCGTCTTCGAGGGGGTCCCGAAACAACGTGTTGAGTTCGTCCATAGTCTCTTCAGTGCTCACCAGTCCATCTTCTCAATTCAGCGGGGTTAAGTAAGGAAGATTCTTAGCGGTTTTCTGCGCTGCAGTAATTGCGGTAGCCTGAACGGTGCTTGTTTGGCAGATCTGAGATTGAAAGGCAGGTGGGAAAACTGTGAGTGAAGAACGACGGCAACCACCGCAGCTGAGCGAACTAGATCGGCAGATCTTAGATTTCATGCGTAGAGACTATAAATATAAGGGCGCCCGGGACCTGGCGATCCAGCAAGAGTTTCAACTCAGCGCCATTCAATTTTTCCAGCGTCTGAACCACTTGTTAGACACCGAGGCCGCGTTGGCGCATGACCCAATTTTGGTCAACCAGCTTCGCCGCAACCGGCAGAATCCCTTCACAGCTCGGTAACTTAGACTTTTCTGCCCGACGAATCTGCGCAAAACCAGATAGAGTTTTCTGCAGGGTAACACTCGCACCACCAAGGAAAAGGTCAGGCATTGTCGTCTCCCAAGGATGCTGAGCGCAATCAAGGTCAACAGGACCTTCCACACGATGAATTCGATGACATCCCCTACGACGCGCGTTATTACGGGACTCATCGGAAGGCGGTGCCCCAAGTCCGTCAGCGCAACAGCCTCAAATGGGTGATCTTCGCTGGGGTGCTCGCCCTCATCATCGGCGCTTTCTCCTTCCTGATCTTGCCAACCCTGACCGGTACCGATAACGACAACGGTAACCAGACCGAAACCGAGCAAACACAGACCGAACAAACTCAAACGGATCAAGAGACCGGGCCTACCGAGGAAACAGAGACTTCGGACGAACAGAGCCCAGAGCAGTCCCCGGAAGAGACCGAAACGGAACCTGAGACGTCACCGACGCAGTCTCCAACCCAAAGCCCAACGGAAGAAGAAACCGAATCCACTCCAGCGGCCAATGTGAACTACGGCCTGAACGTCGAGGTCTACAACACCGCGGCTGCCCCGGGCGCTGCGGCCCAGGCCGGCCAGACGCTACGCAATGAGGGCTTCACGGTGCCCGTGACAGCCAACTGGCAAGGTTTCGCGGTAGCAACTAGCACCGTTTACTACGCCTCCGAGGACCAGCGAGACACCGCTCAAGCGGTCGCGGACTCGCTCGGAATCGGCAACGTCGAACAGCGGCAAGTCCCCGCAATTGTCGTGGTCCTCGCGTCCAACCAGTGACTCCCAAGTGCCCCTGCTTTACGCGCTGGGCGATCGGTCCTCTACCCACAAAAGTAGAGCTTGCACTCGCGTGTCCAGAGTGCTAATTTTTGACTTAGCACTCCGAAGTGGTGACTGCTAACGGCTTTGAAAGTTGTGGGCCGGTCAGACGCAGACATAGCAGCCACTAGCCTTCGAGAGGGAAACGACCTTTTCGTGGTGAAGACCCACACGTGGGGCTGTCCGTCGCGGGCACTGCAAAAGGTCCAAGCAGAACTGGAAGAAGTCCAGAAAGGACCCACACCTTCATGGCTAAGACCATTGCATTTGACGAAGAGGCCCGTCGCGGCCTCGAGCGCGGCCTGAACACCCTGGCCGACGCCGTCCGAGTCACCCTTGGCCCACGCGGGCGCAACGTCGTGTTGGAAAAGAAGTGGGGCGCACCCACCATCACCAACGACGGTGTCTCCATCGCCAAGGAAATCGAACTGGAAGACCCGTACGAGAAGATCGGCGCTGAGCTGGTCAAGGAAGTCGCCAAGAAGACTGACGATGTCGCAGGCGACGGCACCACCACCGCCACCGTACTGGCACAGGCGCTGGTCCGCGAAGGCCTGCGCAACGTCGCAGCCGGCGCAGACCCACTGTCCCTGAAGCGCGGCATCGACAAGGCTGTAGCCGCTGTCACCGAAGAACTCTTCGCCGCTGCCCGCGACGTTGAGACCAAAGAACAGATCGCCGCTACCGCGTCCATCTCCGCTGGCGACAACCAGATCGGTGAACTGATCGCCGAAGCCCTCGACAAGGTGGGCAAGGAAGGCGTCATTACCGTCGAGGAGTCGAACACCTTTGGCCTGGATCTGGAACTGACCGAAGGCATGCGCTTCGACAAGGGCTACATCTCCGGCTACTTCGTCACCGACGCAGAGCGCCAGGAAACCGTCCTCGAAGACCCATACATCCTGATCGCCAACTCCAAGATCTCCTCCGTCAAGGACATGGTCGCCGTGCTGGAGAAGGTCATGCAGTCCGGCAAGCCGCTGCTGATCATCGCCGAAGACATCGAAGGCGAAGCACTGGCCACCCTCGTGGTGAACAAGATCCGCGGCACCTTCAAGTCCGTTGCCGTAAAGGCCCCGGGCTTCGGTGACCGCCGCAAGGCCATGCTGGCCGACATCGCCATCCTCACCGGCGGACAGGTCATCTCCGAAGAGGTCGGCCTGAAGCTGGAGAACGCGACCCTCGACATGCTGGGCACCGCCCGCAAGGTCGTCGTCACCAAGGACGAAACCACCATTGTTGAAGGTGCAGGCGACGCTGAAGAGATCGCCGGCCGCGTGGCTCAGATCCGCGCTGAAATCGAGCACACCGACTCCGACTACGACCGCGAGAAGCTGCAGGAACGCCTGGCCAAGCTCGCCGGTGGTGTCGCCGTGCTCAAGGCCGGTGCCGCAACCGAAGTCGAACTGAAGGAACGCAAGCACCGCATTGAGGACGCTGTCCGCAACGCGAAGGCTGCCGTTGAAGAAGGCATCGTCGCCGGCGGTGGCGTTGCCCTGCTCCAGGCTGGCAAGAAGGCCCTAGAGAACCTGAACCTCGACGGTGACGAAGCCACCGGCGCCAACATCGTCAAGGTCGCTATCGAGGCCCCACTGAAGCAGATCGCCGAAAACGCCGGCATGGAGCCAGGCGTTGTCGCCGACAAGGTCAAGGACCTGCCAGATGGTCAGGGCCTGAACGCTGCAACCGGTGAATACGAAGACCTGCTGGAAGCCGGCGTGAACGACCCAGTGAAGGTGACCCGCTCTGCTCTGCAGAACGCCGCCTCCATCGCTGGCCTGTTCTTGACCACCGAAGCAGTCATCGCCGACAAGCCAGAACCAGCTGGCGCACCAGCCATGGGCGCCGATGAGATGGCAGGCATGGGCGGTATGGGCGGCTTCTAAGCCACACCAGCCGCTCACCGGCTAGCTCCGTGAGCTCAACCTAAACGGCCACCAGCCGCACCCCTTGTTCGCAAGGGACGGCTGGTGGCCGTCGGTCTTTAACCTTGAAGCTTTTAGCGTTGCAGCTCTTCGGCCAAATTACGTTTGGCTTGGGTTTCCCAACGGTCCCGCCCGGTGCGCGTGTTGTACAGCGGATCTTGCTCCAGTAGTGTGCGCAGCACCGCAGCTCGACCACGAGTGAAGATCTCTGCATCCAAGTGACCGTACTCGCTCATGATGCCCAGCCGGTAGCGTTCATACAGGGCCGGTGCTCGACCTAGGACCTCCAAGTCAGCATCGCTGAACAGCGCGCCAGCCTCATCATCATTTTCCGGCCGATGGTGGGTGGTCAACCGAACCAAGCGCGCCGTTTCTTCCACCTCAGAATCAGTGAGACCAAACTCTGACAAGGTCCTCTCCGCCAACTGCGCGGAGGCCTCCTCCGCTTCACCGGCGGCCCCGTCAACGAGATAGACCGCATCGTGGAACCACGCAGCCAACCGGAGCGCTCGCGGGTAGGCCCCGCTACTCTCGCCGTGCCGCTCCAAAAAGTCAATGGTGTTTAGAACGGCCAACAGATGGGTCTGATCATGGTAGCTGCGGTGGGGTTCGGCCCAACGATACAACAAGTCATCGCGGATCACCGACGCTGACGACAGCGCTTCAACGGGAAATAAGCGACCAAACCGGGACTTCAGCACACGCTGCACCTTGCTGGGACGGTGGGCCGCACGAATTCGCAAACCAGAGTCGGTAAGTCTACGGACTAGCTCTCCGGCAGTCACTTCCCGAGCGCCTAAGGCAACCACAGTCGGGTACCGGTGGGCGGGAACATCGTAGTGGTCCCCATCGAAAGCGCGACGGGACAGTCCGACAGCCTCGGCGAAGGCGTGCAACTCGTCCACACTCTCATCGGAAATGAGATGCGAAAAGACCGTGCCATGGGCAGGCCACTGCGGTGGATCGATGAAAAGCGCCATGTTCACAGTTTATTCGTCCGCCCACAAGATTCTTTACCGCAGCTTAACCTTCTCCTCATGGTGCATTGAGTTCTACGTTCCTTGAGTCGATTGGCTGGAAGTACCTGCATAAATCCTGTCTCGCTTTGAGGAGAGCATCACCATGTCACGTTTCAACCGCGCACTTGCACTGACCTTTGCCGCATCCCTGCTGTTAGCAGGTTGTTCCACGCCCGTTGACACCGCTGTTCCTGAAGGCCAGCAGGCCGGAGCGGGTTCTTGCCCGGACACACTTCGATTCTCCGACACCGGGGTTGAAGGACTTGAGACTCTTGTGCTCGAATTCGAAGACTTCCGAGTAGCCCTTGAGGAAGCCACCGGGAAGAACGTTGAGTTCTATCCGATCTCCTCCCGGACCGCAGCTGCGACTGCGTTGGAATTCGATGAGATCGATCTATTGTTGACCGGTCCGGCCGAATACGTGGTGCTGAAGCAGGAAGCCGACGCCATCCCCGTTGTCGGGGTAACCCGCCCGGATTACCGCGCGATCTTGATCGCTAAGAGTGACGACGGGATTGAAGAGGTCTCTGACCTGAAGGGCAAGACCGTGATCACCAAAGAGGTCGGTTCAACCTCCGGCCACCTAGGCCCACTGGAAATGCTTGTGAACGCCGGGCTGAAACCTGATGTTGATGTTGACGTGGTGCCGCTGGACTCAACCCGCATGGAGGCATTCGCCTCCGGTGAAGGGGACGCACTGGGCACCGGCCTGAAAGACTTCGAAGAAGTCGAAGAAGAGATGGGTGAAGGCTCAGTCTTCGTGCTGGAGGAAGGCCCGGATCTACCGAACGACCTGTTTGTTGCCGGTAAAGCTCTCGGTGATGAATGCGCATCCTGGCTGCAGGATACCCTCACCGAGAACCAAGACGTGCTTCTGGAAGCCATCGTGAAAACTGGCGAGAACGACAAGTACTTGGAGTCCGAATTCGTTCCGGCCAAGGACGAGGACTACAACCCAACCCGTACCGCCTTTGAGGCAGCAGGTTTCGAGCGCTACGCCGACCTGCCTGACGAGGACGAGCAGTGAGCCGCCCCACCGCAGAAACCGTCATTGATGTACAAGGGCTGACCAAAGATTTTGGTGCTCACCGGGCTCTGGACAAGGTCAGTCTCACGATAGACGCCGGGGAGAACGTCGTGCTGCTTGGAGCCAACGGCTCCGGCAAATCGACGTTGCTCAAGTGCCTGACACGGTTGGTCGAACCAACGGAGGGCACCATCCATGTCAACCAAGTAGATGTCATGAAATGTTCAAAGACGGAGCTGGCACGACTGCGCAAACACGTCGGTGTGGTGTTCCAGAACATCAACTTGATTGACCAACTCAGTGTGCTGACCAACGTTATCCACGGATCGCTCGGCCGTGCCCCCAGCATCAGAAATTGGTACGCAGCTACAGCATCCGCCGAGATTCGTGCCGAAGCTATGGATGCTCTGGCACGGGTCGACTTGGCGGAAATCGCCGACCGGCGCGCCTCAGCGCTCTCCGGTGGGCAGCGGCAACGCGTGGCCATTGCCCGGATGTTGATGCAACAACCCAAGATCGTGCTCGCCGACGAACCGGTGGCCGCACTGGACCCGCACGCGGGTCGGGAAGTCATGGACCTGCTCTGGGAGATCTGCTCCGAACAGAACCTCACCTTGGTCTGCACCCTGCACCAGTTGAATCTGGCGCGAGAGTACGGCGGACGCATGGTGGCATTGCGCGAAGGCAAGATCGATCTCGACACCCACATGGATTTGGTGGCAGACGAACAGCTCCAAGACATTTACACGATCCAGACAGCATCAGTCGGAAGGGGGAGCGAGTCGTGAGCCTGCTTCAGGATAAAACCACAACTGAACCACCCCAGCGATTCAAGCGCCCACGTGCCTCCACGATCGTGGTGCTCCTGCTCATCGGGCTTCTGACGCTGAATGGCTTGTTGCGGCTGGACTTGGATTTTGAGCGGATCTCGCTGGCACCAGAACGTTCGTGGAACTTCATCACCAGAGGCTTCCCACCGAACCTGGAGCGTGCGCCGCAACTGGGTGAAGCGATCCTTGAAACGCTGGAGATGGCCTTGATCGGCACCATGCTGGGTGTCTTGCTCAGTGTGCCGGTCTCTCTCTTGGCCGCACGAAACACCTCACCGCATCCGGCCATCTCGGCGACGTTGCGTCTGGTGTTGAGTGCCTTTCGCTCCATCCCAGATTTGGTCTGGGCCATGATTTTCGTGGTGTCCGTCGGGCTGGGGCCCTTGGCAGGAATTCTGGCTATCGCCGTAGATGTTCTCGGATTTGCTGGACGTTTCTTTGCCGAACGGGTTGAGGAGGTCGAGCGGGGACCGATCGACGCCATCCGTTCGACGGGGGCTAGGGGTGTGCCGGTCGTGGCGACCGCTATTCTGCCGGTCGTGTTTCCGTCCTTTTCCGGCACCAGCCTGTACTGCCTGGAGAAGTCGGTTCGAGGTGCCGTCGTGCTCGGCCTAGTGGGCGCCGGAGGTATCGGTGTCGAGCTCAATGTGGCGTTCCAGCTGCGTCAGTTCGATACCGCCTTTACGATCATCATCATGATCTTGGTCGTTGTCCTCTTGGCCGAACGGCTCAGCTCCGAAGTCCGCAAGCGAATGCTCGCCGACGTTGGTTTCGGCCGCGGACTCTAATCTCTCTCTCGCGCGCTACTAGCGGACTGGGCGTGGGCTACAGAAAGAATCTTTCGCTGTAGCCCACGCCCAGTTTGCTGTCTTAAAACTTGAACATGGCCGCGTTGGCGCGTTCGGCTTCGGCGTACTGTTTGGAGGCCGACGCCAATGCGGTACGGATGCTCCCCAACGACTCTTCGACTTTTGCTTGGGTTGCTCGCCATTGGCTCAGCACGGACATGAAGTTGTTGGCGGCTTGGCCCCGCCAGGAGTCTTTCAGGAGGCGTAGGTTCGCGTCCATGGTGTTGACCTCGGTCTGCAATCTGCTGATGGAGCCCTGTACGGCGGCGGATTTGCTCTGCAGATCCGCGGCATCAACCTGAAAACTGGTCATGGTCTCTTCCTTTGCTGTCGAAGCGGATGTGCCGGTGATACGAGCACGAGGCCAAGTATCCGCTTCGGTGGAGTCAACGCGGACCGGGTAGCGACGTGAGAAAGAGCAATTTCACAAGCTAGGTGGTCTGTGGAGGACGGCGTCTGCGGAAGTGTTAGGCGGAGTTTTTCCCGTTAGGACGTTTCGGGTTTTTCTTGCCACCGCGGAACAGACCAAGTGGGCCGGTACGCGCTTTCTTGGTGGCTGCGGGTGGTTGTTCAGGTTCGACTTCGACTTGGGCGCGGGTCTCATCGGTGGCGCTGAACTGGGGGAGTTCGAGCGCATCATGTTCCAGGTCCGCGTCCGGGGCGTGCGGAATCTTCACCGCCATGGTGGCGCCGCCACCTTCCGTGGGCCGGACCGTGACGGAACCGTCGTGTTGGGCGACAATGCCCGCCACGATGGCCAAACCAAGTCCGGTTCCGCCGGTTTCCGACTGACGGGATGAGTCCGCGCGGTAGAAGCGTTGGAAGATCCGGTTGGCGTCTTCGTCAGAGATGCCTTCGCCGTGGTCGATAATCTCTACGACGGCGTTCTGGTGGCCTTCGATGACCGGTTCGACACCGACCGCGATTTCAAGATCCGTGCCTTCCGGGGTGTAACGCAGCGCGTTCGACATGAGGTTGGCGATGACTTGGCGCAGTTTGCCCTCATCGCCTTGGACGGTGGCTGACCGGGGGATGCCGCCATCGAGTCCGATGAGGGTGACTCGTCGGGTAGGGGCGCTAACCTTGGCGTCCAAGACCGCATCGTTGGCAAGGACCAGTAGGTCCAACGGCTGAATGTCTAGGCGGCGTTGCTCATCGAGCCGGGCGAGGGTTAACAGGTCCTCGACCAGCTGGCTCATGCGGGTTGCCTCAGAGTTGATTCGGGCCATCGCCACCGAGGTGTCTTCGGCGGAGGTAATGCCGCCCTTGCCGTACAACTCCGAGAAGCCACGGATGGTGACCAGCGGGGTTCGTAGTTCGTGGGAGGCGTCTTGAACGAACTGGCGCATTCTGTTCTCGGACTCTTCTTTGGCCCGGAAGGCGCCTTCCACGTGGGAGAGCATGGCGTTCAGGGAGCGCGAAAGCCGACCGACTTCAGTGTCTGGGGGGCCCAAGTCTACGCGTTGGGACAGGTCGCCTGCCGCGATCTTGGCGGCAGTTTTTTCCACGCGCAACAGCGGTTGGAAGGCTCTGGTCGCCAGCATGTAGGCGATCATCGATGCGGTCACGGTGGCCATGAGGCCCACGGTGGCCACCAGTGTGGTGGCTCGTTCCACCGGGGTGGTGATCTGGTTCATGGGTAGCGCAATCGCCACGGATCCGGTTCCGGACTCCAGCCGGTACATGCGTACGCGCCAGCCGGCAGAGTGTTCCTTGGTGCCGGCTACGGTGAACGAGCGGTTCGCGTGTTGGGCGACTTCGTGTTCATCCCAGGCGGGGATCTGTGGTGCGTCCTGTTCGGAGGAGACCTGCGTGGTGGCGCTGGTGAGTTCGCCGTCGTTCGTCAGCAGGACCCCGTAGAAACGCAGGATGGACTGCGGGTTGTAGTACACGGAGGTGTCTGAACCCATCGAGGTCAGGTACACCGAGACGTTGTTGCGGTTGGCGTGCAGGTCTTCGTCCATTCTGGTGATGAGTTCAGAACGGAACAGGGTTGCGGCCAGCGCCGTGGTGACCACGATGGTGGCCAGCAGCAGGGCGCTCATCATCACCACCAGCTGGGTGCGCAGGGAGAGCGAACGCCAGCTTTGTCTGATGGTGCTGAAGAACCGGGTCATGAAAGAAAAGTCTAGCTACCGTTTGTCTGCGGTGCGCAACATGTACCCGACTCCGCGTTTGGTCTGGATCATGGGGACCACATCGGGCAATGAGTCGATCTTGCGCCGCAAGTAGGAGATGTAGGACTCCACGATGGAGGCATCCCCGTTGAAGTCGTACTCCCATACGTGGTCCAAGATCTGCGACTTGGACAGCACCCGGTTGGGGTTCAACATCAGGTAGCGCAACAGCTTGAATTCGGTGGGCGAGAGATCAATCAGTTCGCCGTTGCGGCGCACCTCATGTGCGTCATCGTCCATCTCAAGATCGTCAACCCGGATCAGGGCTTCATCTTCGAAGTCCTGGGCTTGGGTCCGGCGCAGTACCGCACGGATGCGCGCGACGACCTCATCGAGGGAGAACGGCTTGGTGACGTAGTCGTCGCCACCGACGGTCAGACCGGTGACCTTGTCTGCGGTGTCATCCCGTGCCGTGAGAAACAGGACGGGGAAGTGCTTGCCGGTGGCGCGCAGTCGACGGGTGACGGTGAAGCCATCCATGTCCGGCAGCATGACATCCAGCACCGCCAAGTCGGGCTGGCTTTCCTCTGCCGCCGCTAGGGCTTCACGCCCGTTGGCTGCGGCAACAACCTCGAACCCGGCAAAGCGCAGGGAGGTGGAGAGCAGCTCGCGAATGTTCGGCTCGTCATCAACAACTAACAGTTTTGCTTCAGGGGTTTTACTCATCACAATGACTATTATCTGTCGGAAAACTGGAGGTTAGCTGGGAGCCTGCTGGCTGGATCTGTCGCGAATTAGACTGTTCTAGCTGGCCCGACGCCGCTGGATGGAGGCAACGATGAGTGCGGACAACATGAGGGCAAAGCTCATGGGCAAGCCAAAGAGGCCGAGAGCGTAGAGCACTGGCGGGATGGTTGCCTCGGTGAAGTAGGCGATCAGGATCCAGATCAGGGCCAGCAGGCAGATGACGGTGATGGCCACGGCAACCCACGTCAGTGTGCGGAGCCAGGTCGGAACTTTGTACTGCTTTTGGGAGTGCTCGGAGTGCATAGTGACCAGTTTAGTTTCCGCTTCCGCACACAATGCCGCCTAGAGCGCAATCTCGGCATGAGGTTGGCCACCCCGGGGTAAACTAGGGGCAAGTTCCGGTAAGAAAAAGAGGTAAAACAAAGTGCCAGTGGGTCGTGTCAAATGGTTTGACCCTGATAAAGGGTTTGGCTTCTTGGTTAGCGATGAAGGTCAGGAAGTGTTCCTGCCGGTTCGTGCGCTGCCGGAGGGCGTGAAAGACGTCAAGGCCGGCACCCGCATGGAATTTGGGGTACTTGACGGTCGACGAGGACTGCAAGCCTTAGGCGCCACCATTATCGAGGCCGCACCGTCCGTTGCGAAGGCGCAACGTCGCCCGGCCCGGGAGATGGCGGTCGTGGTCGAGGACCTCATTAAGTTGCTCGATAACACCTCTAACGGCTTGCGCCGCGGAAAGTATCCGCAAGGTTCACAAGCCAAGAAGATTGCCCAAGTTCTGCGGCGGGTGGCCGATGACATCGACGCCTAAATCAGAGACCCCGCTGCGTAGACGCAAACCTAAACTGGATCCGCAGCTGGCCGGGGAAATCGAGATCGCCCGCGCCGCGCTCGCGGAAATCGCAGACGATGACCAGGTCGGCGAACACGTCGGTGCCGCCGCGGACGACGACCGGTTGGTCACCCACCGCTTCGTGTGCCTCTTGCCCGGATATAAGGGCTGGCACTGGTTCAGCACGGTGGCCCGCGCTAGCCGCTCCAAGCAGGTAACGGTCTGCGAGTTGGGTCTCGTCTCCGGTGACGATTCGCTGCTCGCACCACCTTGGGTACCGTGGTCTGAGCGTGTCAGCGAAGAAGAGCGCAAACAGGAGCAGGCCGAGCAGTCTGAACAGGACGGGGCCGAGGACACCGAACAGGCGGCCGAAGAGAAACAAGAGAACTCTTCACCAGACGAAGACTGACCGTCTTCTTTTGAACGCAAACGCCAGGGCGGGGAAGATTCATGCAGAATCTTCCCCGCCCTGGCGTTTGTTTGTGCTGGTGTATTAGCCGCGCAGTTGCTCAACGACCGAGTCGATGCACTTGGTCAGCGCAGTCACATCGTCTGGTTCGATCGCGGTAAAGGTTGCGATCCGCAGCTGGTTACGGCCTAGCTTGCGGTAAGGTTCCACATCGACCACACCGTGGGCGCGCAGGGTCTTGGCAACCACTGCGGCATCGATGGAGTCATCGAAGTCGATGGTGCAGATGACCGGGGAGCGCTCATCTTCCTTTTCCACGTACGGGGTGGCGTAATCGGTGCCTGCGGCCCAGGAGTAGACGCGGGAGGATGAGTCAGCGGTACGTTGCGCAGCCCAGCTCATGCCACCGTTTTCGTTCAGCCACTTGATCTGAGCATCCAGGGTCACCAAGGTGGCCAGCGCCGGGGTGTTGTAGGTCTGATTCTTCCGGGAGTTGTCTACCGCGGTCTGAAGATTCAGGAAGTCGGGGATCCAACGGCCGGAGGAGTTAATCTTCTCCACGCGCGCGATCGCGGCGGGGGAGAACATGCCCAGCCAGAGCCC
Organism: Micrococcoides hystricis; assembly: GCF_042434215.1. Classification (NCBI taxonomy): domain Bacteria; kingdom Bacillati; phylum Actinomycetota; class Actinomycetes; order Micrococcales; family Micrococcaceae; genus Micrococcoides; species Micrococcoides hystricis. The sequence goes on from NZ_JBHLUB010000026.1 coordinate 17,861, forward strand.
ACCGTCGGAGGCGAAGTTCTTCTGCGGGGCAAAGTAGTAAACGTCTGTCTGGGTCAGGTCGACATGCATACCGCCGGCGGCTGAAGTCGCATCGACCAAAATCAGCGAGCCATCGGAGGCACCGTGGACGCGTTCTACCGGCGCAATGACGCCGGTAGACGTTTCGTTCTGCGGCCACGCGTAGACGTCAATGCCGAACTCTGGCTGTGGCTCCGGGCGAGTCCCGTAGTCAGAGGTAATGATCGAGGAAGGGCCAAGGAAAGGGGCATCGTTGGTGGCCTTGGCGAACTTCGAGCCAAACTCACCAAAGGAGAGGTGCTGAGCTTTCTGCTCGACCAACCCAAAGGTTGCTGTATCCCAGAAACAAGTTGAACCACCTACACCCAGGATGACTTCGTAATCATCCGGGGCGTTGAAGAACTGCATGAGTCCTTCACGCACAGAACCGACAAGGTTCTTTACCGGGGCTTGGCGGTGGGAGGTACCAAGCAGCGTTTTTCCGGCATCGGATAGGGCCTGTACTTGAGCTTCACGGACTTTGGACGGACCGGCACCAAATCGACCATCCTGCGGTAGCAGTGATTCGTCGATTCGGATCTGCGCTTCGGTCATTACTTCTCCTCAACAAGTTCTTCACGAACGGCTTCCACGCTTAACTGACAGGCTGCTGCAGCCTGCTTACGAGGTGGGTACGGTCTTAATTGTGCCTTAGATTGGGCTGGGGCGTGGGCGTAAGGTAGCTACAGTCGTCGAATATGACGCCTTAGCCCGGGAGCATTCAAGGGTAAGATCACTGTGTAAGAACGTAGCGGAGGCACGAGTGACTGATCTCATCGATACAACAGAGATGTATCTTCGGACTGTTTTGGAGTTGGAAGAAGAAGGCATCGTGCCGCTGCGTGCCCGCATCGCTGAACGATTGGGGCACTCCGGCCCTACGGTCTCCCAGACGGTTGCCCGCATGGAACGAGACGGTCTGTTGATTGTGTCGGCGGATCGGCAATTGGAACTGACCGAAGCTGGGCGTGATCTGGCTACCCGAGTGATGCGCAAGCACCGTCTTGCCGAGCGCCTGCTCGCGGACGTTATTGGCTTGGACTGGCCGCAGGTCCACGAAGAGGCCTGCCGCTGGGAACACGTCATGAGTGAAGCTGTAGAACAGCGCCTGTTCGAACTTCTCGAGCGTCCAGAGAAATCTCCTTACGGCAACCCCATCCCGGGCCTTGAAGCTTTCGGTGGTGAAAAAGCGGAAACCGGTGTCGGGGATCTGCAATCCATGGTTTCTGCAGCCTGCAACCACGGGGACGGTCCGGTCCGATTCTGGATCAAGCGTTTAGCCGAGGCGGTGCAAACCGATCCCGAGCTGCTCACCCAGCTTGAGGAAGGCCGCATCATGCCCGGCGAGCACGCTTCCATCACCCTTGTCGGTGAATACGTCGCTGTGGAAGTAGACGGGGTGAACGGCATTCTGGAAATTCCCGCAGAAGTTGCCGAGCACATCTTCGGCTGCGAGCCGAAATAAAAGCCTTCCCACCCGATTTCTCCACAATCGGGCTCTAACTTCGCTGTATCCACAGGGTTTATAACGGAATTGTTATTTTTGGGGCTCTTCGGCTAAGCTTTTGAACGTCGACGTTACATAAGCGTTATGTTCTGAACCATAGTTGTTGCGCAGATGGCGTCGATCCATACATTCTTTCCGAAAGGTTTACTGGTCAATGCCTGTGCATGCTCAGCGGCGCCAACTCCCACGCGTATCTGTCGCGGGGTTCGATTACAGCGGCGTCTATGTCCTGCCCTTGGCACAGGTCCCTGCTCCGAAAACTGAAGCTGCTGCTCCGCTGAGTGCCACCACTGCGCCAGTCGTTGAGCTCGATGCGTTCCGCAAACCAGCCGCTACCACTGAAGTAGCTGCTGCCGAACACGACTTCGACACCGTCATTGGTTTGCAGGACCGCCGGAAGCGGACCAACCGTGCCAGCCAGGTCATTCAATCGTCAACCGCCCAGCGCGCTGCCGCAGTGGCAGCCGCAGCCGGACTCATCTTCGCTGCAGTCAATCCCGGTCAGGGAAGTGACGCTGCAGAAGCCACCAAAGCCAAAGCAGACACCCCCGAAAGCGCTGACACTCGAGTCTCCGCAGCCGTGGGTGAACGCATCGTAGTTCCGAAGGATGCAGGCGCCCAGATGGAGCGCGTTTCCTACACCAAATCTGAGAACAAGGACGATGCGCTCAACCGCCTCATGGTGGCCTCATCTGGACAGACCGAAGTTGAGGGAAGCGCCGGAGCCCTAGCGCACCCGGTCAAGAACGTTCGCATCACCTCTCGGTTCGGGCTGCGCCCTGACCCATGGGGCAGCGGCGGCACCGTTACCCACATCGGTCAAGATTATGGCTACGCATGCGGTACTGAGGTTTATGCAGCAGCAGCCGGCGTTGTGACCCAGTCTGAGTGGGCCGGACACTCTGGCAACCGCGTCAGCGTTGATCACGGAAACGGCTTGGTCACGACCTACAACCACAACACAGTCAACAAGGTTCAGGTTGGGGATCAGGTCAAGCGCGGCGACCTAGTGGCGCTTGGCGGTTCAACCGGTAACTCCACCGGCTGCCACCTGCACTTCGAAGTCATCGTCGACGGCACCCCAGTCGACCCACGCGACTGGTTGCCAGCCGAATAAAACAAGATTCCATCCAGAAGGTCACTTAGGTCTCTGGAAAAAACGTCATCGTGACGACTCATCATGTGAGTTATGTCACGGTGACGTTACTTTTTAAGCGCGAAAGCTGGGTTTTTGTCTCTCAAATCTGTGAAAACCCTGAAAATTAAGACTTTTTTGGGACTGAAGTGCCGAAAACAGGCCTTGATAACCATCGGTAACGGCTTGATAACGCCCCAAGTTCCCTTTATTTACGCGGAAATAGTGATTGATAACGACCCGCTGTTATCTGAATGTGACAATACCGTGACCTTCCGCTAATGTTGTTCAAGTGCTCCCGGGAGACCGAGAGAAACCCACCCGCTAATTGAGAGCCGAACCTTGCCGGCAATTAGACGGGATCCGTTCGCAACGTAGGACGGCAGGGACATAACTGAATGGCAGAAGAAAAGAACCGCCACTCATTCATGTAGGCGAAACGAAAGGTACAAACTTCAGTGACTAAGATCGACGCAGCCGCACGCCACCGCGCGACTCCTGTTCGCAGCAACCCGCTCCAGGGTCTTTCCAAAGCGGTCAGCGCTAACGCCGGCACCATTGGCCGTCAGGCCGCGGTCCTCGCAGCAGCTTCCGGTGTTGTCCTCACTTTTGGTCTTCCAGCTCAGGGCGCCCCAGCCCAGGATGCTTCCCGCGAAGCCCTGACTGTTGATAAGCCAACCACCATTGCTCTGGATCGCGTTTCCGGCAGCAAGCCAATCAAGATCACCGCTACGGCCAAGAAGAACAAGGTCAAGCGTGATGAGGTCTCCACCACCTCTGAGCCACGTCCAGAGCCAGTTGTTGAAGAGCAGCCTGAACCAGCTCAGGAAGAAGAAGCTCCAGCAGCAGAGACCAACACCCAGAACCAGACCACTCAGGCTCCACAGCAGCAGCAGGCCACCGAGCAGGCTCGCCCACAGCAGCAGTCTCAGACTCAGGTTGCCGCAGCTTCCACCCCGAAGCCAAAGGCTGAAGCCAAGGCGCCAGCTGGCGCATCCGGCATCGTTGCCAGCGCATACGCCGGTGTTGGTTCCCCATACGTTCTCGGTGGCGGTACCCCAAGCGGCTGGGACTGCTCCGGCTTCACCGCATGGGTCTACGCCCAGAACGGTATCTCCATCCCACGCACCACCTGGGGCATCATGGGCTCCAGCAAGTTCCAGCGTGTTTCCTCCCCAGCCCCTGGTGACCTGGTCATCCAGAACGGCGGCGGCCACGTTGTCGTCTACGTTGGCGGCGGCAAGGCCATCGGTGCTCAGAACCCATCGGTTGGCACCATCGTGCAGAGCGTGAACCGTAACCCAATCGTGGGCTACTACCGCTACGTAGGCTAACGCGCTAGCTGCGATCACAAGTTTTTGGGCTCGTCCATCGAAAAGATGGGCGGGCCCAAAGTCATTTAACGTGACCTACGGGGATGCGTCTTCTTCCGCCAGTTAGCCGCTGAGAAGACACCCAGCGTTCACCCAAAACTCTAGCCAAAGCTCATTGTGACGTGTTACACGTATAAATGGAGTTCTGAAGAGGATGAGGTCTAAATGAGAACACTCGTATTGAACGCTGGATATGAACCACTGGCCGTGGTGAGCTATCGCCGAGCGCTCGTTTTAGTTCTCAATGAAAAAGCGACCGTCCTCTCCGAAAGCGATGACGTCATCCGAACTGTTTCAGACTCCTACCAGCGCCCGGCTGTCATCATCCTCAACCGCTACATTCGTCCACCAGCGCCTCGGGTACGGACCGCGAGCCGTCTAGCGGTGTTGCGGCGGGATCGTTACGAATGCGCCTATTGCGGTCAGCATGCCGAGACGATTGATCACATCGTGCCGCGCTCACAAGGCGGTCCTTCTGATTGGTTCAACTTGGTGGCCTGCTGCTCCCGTTGTAACCACCGCAAGGGCAACAAATCACTCAATCAACTGGGCTGGACCCTCTCTTTCACGCCTGGGCCACCTACCCAGCAATATCGGTGGTTGAAAGACTTCGACCGACCCGCTGTGGAGTGGCAGCCCTATCTCGGTTACTGGGAGAAAACGCGCTAATCTGCTAGGTATGACCTATCTGGCGATTATTCTTACCGGCGGACGCGGTAGCCGCCTCGGCAACCGACGCAAAGACCACATCAGCATCGGTGGCCGCACCCTAGCCCAAGCAGCTGTGGATGCTACCGACCGGGCGGCCGGTCGAGTGATGGTTGGGCCACCGACCGAACTCATGACACGCTCTGGTGCGGCCCCCATCCAGCACGTTTGGGAGCGACCGCAATACGCAGGGCCCGCCGCAGCAATTGCAGCAGGATGGGAAAAACTCACGGCCGGTGCAGACTTAGGTAAGAATCCTCTCGGCCACGCTTCCGTAGAAGCCTCAGCCTTGCCGGTATTGCTCTTGGGAGTGGACTTGCCACGCCTAGAAGAGCTGGTCCCCGCGCTACTGCAGGAGTGGCACAACGCGCCCCCAGGAACAAAGCTGGTACTGCCTCAGGATGAGTCAGGCCGTGACCAGAATATGGCAGCCGTGATCAGCGCCGAAGCGCTGGGGAATATTCTGGCTGCCAAACCGTTTATCGGCCTTGTCGATGCATCCATGCGCGAATTGTTCGATGCGATTGAGGCAGGAAGCGTCCACCGCCCGGTGTTGGCACCAGCGTTGCTCATGGACATCGACACCCCGGCCGACGCTCGTGCTGCGAAGGCAAAGCTGCCCGATAAAGAGGCCTAACGGGCGCGAAAGAAGCCAACGATAGGATAGGAAGCTATGAGCTATCCCAGAGAACTTGATGCATGGGCAGCAGAGTTGCTGCGCGACCTCGAAATCCCTGAGACCGAGGTGAACATTGACAAGGTCCTGAACATGTCCGCCGCTGTCGCTCACGGGGTAGTGCGCCCCGGAGCACCCGTTAGCTCATATATTTTGGGCTACGTAGTCGGGGTAGCAGAAGCGACCGGGCAAGCCCCATACGAACTTGCCTTTGATTCTGGCTTGCGAGTGATTGAGCGTGCACTGGCGCGATGGCAAGAGGAGCACCCTGAGGGACAGGATTAATGCCCACTGACAATTCGTGGACGCGGTCTCGGGACATTGCCGCAGCCCAACACCCGCTGCCGACAGCCCAGAAACCGCTTACAGAAGCCTACGGTCACGTCTTGGCCAAGGACACCTCCGCGCTGATCGCTGTCTCCCATTACGTCTCCGCCGCGATGGACGGCTACGCCATCAACACCCCAGAATCTTTCACGGGCCCATGGAAACTGGTCAGTGAGGGCCGCCGCGACGGAAACCTCGAACTAGCAGCGGGGGAAGCCGCAGGCATCCTCACCGGTTCAGCCGTACCAGAGACCGCCACCAGCGTCTTGCGTATCGAACATACACGCATCGAGGACGGCCTTATATACCTGTTGCCCAACCACACCCAGACGCGGGACTTAGAGCCGGAGGCAAACATCCGGGGCGCAGGGGCGGAAGTCGTCGCTGGGCAACGAATTCTGACCGCCCGAACACTCATCGGGCCGGCAGAGCTTGCCGCGGCAGCCGTCGCCGGAGTCGACTACCTGGAGTGCTATCCCAAACCGCGCATCGGGTTCGTCTTTACCGGCGATGAAGTCATCACGGAAGGACTGCCTGGCCCCGGCGAAGTCAGAGACGCGTTCAGCCCGTACTTTGCCCAACTCATGTGCGAGCTACGGCATGGTTCCCAGCGCATCCCCGCCGAGACAATTTACCAAGCCCGAATCGATGATGATCTGGACTCGATGAGCGCGGAACTCGTCCGGGCCGCTTCCGAAGTCGATGTACTAATCACCACTGGTGGCACCGGGTTCTCCAGCGCCGATTATTTACGCCGCGCATTGGCACAAGAAGGCGCACAGATCTTAGTCCCAGAAATCTCCATGCGACCGGGCCACCCGACGGTGCTAGCCCAGCTCCCCGCCACGGAACAGCAACGTCTCGCGGGCCGGGGCGGGACCTTTGTCGTGGGACTGCCCGGGAATCCGTTGGCTGCGCTGGCCGGCTTCGCGACCGTAGGCATGCCATTGTTGGCTGCGCTCTCCGGCGTAGGGCAACTGACCGAACACCACGGGGTGGCAGGGGAGACCTGCCAGACCAAGAAGGGACCGCGATTGATGCCTGCTCGCGATCAACAAGGCGTCATACAAGCCTCAACCTTCTACGGTTCTGCCATGTTGCGTGGCCTGTTAGGTGCCCAGTATTTTGCTGTCGTCTCAGAAGAAACAAACCCCGGTGACCTCATCCCACTATTGCCCCTGCCGTGGGCAAACTTCGACCCGCAGAGAGGTGCATAACCCATGGGGCGACTCACGCAACGCGTCCGAGTGACACGCTATCGCAATGACAAATTCTCACAGCGTGAAGACCAGCTGGCGGTAGAAGAACCGCTGGAAATCCAGCTCAATGGAAAAGCGTTCACCATTACGATGCGAACCCCCGGAGATGACTTTGACCTCGTGGCAGGCTTTCTCGTCTCCGAAGGCGTGATCTTCCACGCTGACCAGCTTGAAACGCTGCGATACTGTGCCGGAACAGACGAGCAGGGACGGCAAACCTTCAACGTGGTGGAAGCGAAGCTGGCACCCGGAGTTCCCCTGCCCGATACAGCAATCGAACGGAATGTTTACACGACATCAGCCTGCGGGATCTGCGGCACAGCATCCATCGATGCGGTCGAGAAAACAGGCCAGTTCCTGCTGCCTGCGCCAAAACAAACAATCGAGCTGGAGACACTGCTAGCGCTACCTGACAAACTACGAGACGCGCAGTCCCTGTTTAGCAAAACAGGGGGAGTGCATGCGGCTGGCATCTTTGATTTTGATGGCAATCTACTTGATCTCAAAGAGGATGTGGGACGGCACAACGCCGTTGACAAGGTAGTCGGAGCCGCCCTCCGAGCCGGAGATCTTCCTTTGAGCCACACCGTACTACAAGTGTCCGGACGAGCCTCTTTTGAACTCGTGCAGAAAGCATGGATGGCAGGAATCCCCATCCTCAGTGCAGTGTCCGCCCCGTCTTCCTTGGCAAGGGATCTAGCGGAGCGAGCAAACCTGACTCTGGCGGGGTTCTCTCGCGGCGACTCGATTAATCTGTACACACACCCCGAACGGGTCACCCCACACAGCTAAGAAATGTCTTAGTCGTCGAAGATTTTACCGATTGGTGTCTTCTTTTCAGCCTGGAACTCGTCCTCGACACGACCCGCCGCCCAGTAAGCGGACAGCGAGAGCTGAGAGCGTTCCAAACCTAGGTCATTAAACAGGTACCTGCGGATTTGCTTCATCTGTTCCCGTTCACCGTGCACGAATGCCTGCACTCCTGACAGGTCCGCCGGCCACTGAACTCGCTTTAGCTGATCCAGCAACGCGTTTTCTCCGTCTGGACGCAGCCAAGTCACAGTGACTCCGGCAGGTGCGGCATCGGTGAGTTCGCTCAGCTCGTCCTCAGCGGTGTCAGTCATCACGAAGACCACGCCCTGGGCTGCCCGGTCCATGGCTTCCAGCGACGCCGCAATTGCTGGCACTGTGGCTAGATCTCCGGCGAGCACGTGAAATGCGGTTTCGGGCTCCGGCTGGTAGGCGCCGCCGGCACCAGTGAGAACAATTGTGTCACCGGGCTGAGCCTGCTTTGCCCATGGCGCAGCCACTCCACCGGCATCGCCGTGCGTGACGAAGTCAAGAGTCAATTCTTGCGCTTCGGTATCCACGGCACGCACCGTGTAGGTACGCCGGACCGGTAACTTCTCCGGTTCCTCCGCCCGGAGGCGTTCCATGTCGTAAGGCGGAACCAAGTCATACTTGGGATCTGCGAACAAAAGCTTGACATACTTGTCCGTGGCTTCTTTGTCGTTGTATTGAGCGAAGCCGGGACCACCCGCGACGATGCGGACAAGCTGTGGGCCAAGTTCCTGCACGGAGCGGACCGTCAACACCGCCTGTTGTCGAACTGGCTTTTGTCTCGGATTAGCTTGCTGCATCAGGGTCCTGTCATCTCGCTCCGGTGGTCGGTCCGGAACCTGTTCGGTCACAACTGAGGCTAGCCTATCTAAATTCCAGTCAATCGCAATTATCTATCTCACAGTAGGGGAGAGGCTCCAACTCTATGCGCAGAACTTCTGCAGCCCAGCCTTCACAAATACGTCGAATTCTCGGCATGCTCGCCGCCACGTTACTTCTGGTCTCGACGGTTGGCTGCGGGGTGGTCGCAGAAGAAAAGCCAATCCCAACTGCTTCGGCCAGTGAGACAACTGAGAGTCCACGATCAGCAACGATCGTGCTGTCCGGGGACCTCCTCTGGCATCCTTCGCTCTATCGGGGTGCTGAACAAGATGCCGCCAACGCAGGGGACCAAGGCTACGATTTTGCTCCCCTGTTTGAGGACGTCAAACCACTGATTCAAGAAGCTGATCTAGCGATCTGTCACGAGGAAGTGCCGTTTGCCCCGCCCGGTGAAGAGCCTTCTGGCTATCCAGCATTCGGTGCACCCGACGCTGTGGCCGAAGGTGTCAGTGCCGTCGGCTGGGACATGTGCACTACCGCTTCGAACCATTCATTGGACCGGGGTATGGAAGGACTGCGGCACACCGTGGAGTCTTTTGAAGCCGCTGGAGTTGACGTGGTTGGCACCTACACTGGTGCTGCGGACGCCAAGACGCCCTACATCTTTACGACAGAAGAGGGCGTGAAGGTTAGCGTGGTGATCGGAACCTACGGGCTGAATGGCTACACAACCCCGCCCGGTGAAGAGTATGCGGTCGATCTGCTTGACGTGCCGGCCATGATCAGTAAAGCCGAAGCTGCTAAGGAAGACGGGGCGGACATCGTTTTGGCTGCGGTTCATGCTGGTGACGAATACGAGACGATGCCCAATCAGCAGCAGATCGACGCCGCAACAGCCTTGGCAGACTCGCCGGCCATCGACATGATCTACGGGCACCACGTGCACGTCGTGCAGCCATGGGACCGGATCAACGGAAAACTTGTGATCTACGGGCTGGGGAACATGGTGGCCCAGCATATGACTGACGAGCCACGAGGCTACGAAGGTGTCACGGCCGAAATACGCTTCACCGAGGATGAAGATGGCTCCTTTAGCTTGGACCAAGCCGCCTACTATCCGACACTGGTGACTCGTTCTGGGCTGCTCAGCGAAGACGGAGCCCCGCCTGCTCGATTACTGCAGGTCAATAAGGCATTAGAAAACGGTCATTACATTGCTGATGCGGACCAGGAGCGTCTTGAGCTTGCTAGGTCTCGGACGGCAGAAGCAGTCAACGCGCTACAGATCACTGACATCATCGAAAAGTAGAGTTGCTCAGAGCCCGGCCATATCCAGTGCTGCCAGAAATTGGGTGCGTCTTGCGTATCTCGTGCGAAGCTCGCTGATCCAGCGCTGAAAATCGTGGCCGTTACCCGCGTTGGTCAGTGCACGGTACAACTGCAGGTAACGACAAGCCAGATCATAACTGCGAGCGGTTTGTAACTCGATGAGTGCAGCCACTTTCTGCTCTATCGTCCGGAGCGCCTCCTCAGGTAGGGATGGTGCCACCCGAGACAGGAGCTCCAACCACACTTCGGCATTCCTACCGGTGGGATCCCAACCATGCTCTTGAGACCATTCCCAAGCGCGCTGATAGTCGTGCTCGTGCATGTAGTAGCGCATGAGTTGGTCGGGGTGGCTGGCTAAAATTCCTTCGATGTGAGGTTGGAAGTAAACCTGCCACAACGGTCCGGACCTGTGGCGAAGCTGTCTAGCAACGACCGCAGAAGGCCACTGCTCAAAGAGCAATGTGGTCTGGAACAGGACGTGAAACGAGTTTGGGGTTCCTCCAGGAGGAGCCGAACTCCCGTGGTTTAGCAGTGCGTTCCACATCAGTTCCACCAACTGAGTATCCAAAGAGGAACTCGAGAAGGTCGCATGCTGATGGAGCTCTCGGGCTAGCTCTGTCCTGCCGAACTGCAAGAGTGTCACGATCATGTACGCCATCAGCGGTCCATGGGCGCTGTAAGCTTGTGCCATTTCACGGAGGGAGGGATTTACAGTTGCGAAGCTGAGCAAGCGCATTTGCATGTATCGGATCCGGGTTGAGGGCTCCGAAAGCAACTCTTCGTGCGCTTCTTTTCCCACAGGAGAGTAACTGCTGGATAACTCGTTCAGCAAGAGCTGGGCTCCGCTATCACCCAGTAACGACAGGTAGGCGCGTGGGTCCGGCAGTAGCGGAAGTGGCTGCCCTTCGCCGGCATCAAGCGCTAGCCAATAAACTACGTCTTCAATCTTTCGGCCTGCCTGAACCGCATATTCACGGTGTAATTGCAGGTACGTTTCACCAGTGTGCAAGAGCGCATCAACGGGGCGTGTTGGCAGCGTTGCTACGTCCTTGAGACGGGCCAGCACCGTTTCTATGGTCAGTACGACCAACTCAGCCCCGACTTCTTCCGCCACATAAGGGAGCAGGTTGGCGAAGAGGCGCAGACGACGGGCAATCGCATGCTGTTCCAGCAGAGATACCGGGAGCGAATCAGCAGCAAAACACTCGTCCACTCCGTCATCAAGTAACCGCATGACGTATTTGTCCATGGTTCACCTCCGGTTGCATAACCAAACTTGCTCAGTGCAAACGAATCGGCACCAATGATTGTCCCTCATCGTAGAACCTGCTTGCAGAGCCGAAATCAGGAGCTGAACCCGGACAAGAAAAAATGGTGCCCCCGAGAGGAATCGAACCTCCGACACCGGCTTTAGGAGAGCCGTGCTCTATCCACTGAGCTACGAGGGCATTTGCCGGCGAACCGGCGCATTAGTTGGTTTTAGTGGCGGGCACGATCGTTGGGGTGATCGTCACGGTCTAGCTCTTCGACAGCGCGCTCGCCAACGGCCTCCACCACGGTGTCACACTCAACGGTGCCACTATGAATGAGTTCAGCTGGGCTGACACCGGAATCAATGGCATCACGAATCTTTGAACGCAGTTCAGTTTCAGCCTCATCCAGCTCATACTGAGCGTCTTCGGCCTGCGCTGCTGCAACTTCGACTTCGCGCTGAACATTGCCATTCGATTGCACCGATGCGGCATCCTGAATCATGATTGTGCCCCTCCTGCGGTCTGCGAAAAGTTCCGTACCTTACTGGCACCGAACGCAATAACAGAGTACCCCACAACAAGAACCAGCAGCACCCATCTTCCCACTGTCAAAGCCGCTGAGATGCCGACCAATTCGCTGTCGGGATTCCGCAGAATTGCTTCGATGAGAATATTCTCCGCAATGTCCACGATGACGAAAATCCCGATCATGCTCCACAAGGTAACCCGCGCCGGCGTACCGGTGAAGACGGTCTTGCGTCCACCGCTGGGCACCACCATGGCAATCACCGAAGCGGCCGCGATACCGAAAACTATGGGGAAAATAACACCGGCGGTCTTATGGGTCCAATTCAACTGGCCCAAGGCTTTCTCATCCATGGCCGCGGAGAGCTCACGGACCGCTTCAGTGCCGTACCCAAAGAACCGCTGATCCAACATGGCGATCCCGTCCGCCAGCTGGGACATCTGCTGCAGCGCCATCAGGTGGTAGTAGACGAACATGAACAGGGCGGTGGCAACAAGAGCGGAAATGAGCAGCCAAGGGTTCGAGCTTGATTCGGCATCAATTTGCTCGCGGGCCGTACGCATCTGCTGGGGCAGGCTACCGCGCTGTTGTGGGTCGTGACCCTGGACCGGTGCAGACTTCTGTTGGGATGCTGACCGCTTTTTGTTTCGCTTGGCAGACTTTGCCATCAAGACCTCCGTTGCTCTCTTACTCATTATCGCCCTCGTAAGCCTTGCCAGCCCAAACCGGCCGCGCAGACAATAGTGTTCATGAATCAGCTTCGTCGTCACGTTGTTCTGCTGCGCGGGGTCATGCCCACCGGTAAGAATAAGGTGCCGATGCAGCAGCTGCGCGAAGTCTTGTCTCAAGCCAACTTCACCAACGTTCGCACGTGGATCAGCACTGGCAACGTTCTATTGGACACAGATCTTTCTTCCGGCATGCTCGCCGCTGAAGTCCGCGAGCTCATCCGTGAGCACATTGGCCCTGATCTGGTGGTGATCGTCACGAACGTTGAACAGATTCAGGCAATGTTAGATCAGCAGCCTTTTGATCAAGCGCAACCCGATCGGGTGTTCTATACCTTCGTTGAAGCCGAGGCTGACCCTGATCGTATCGAGGCCGTGTTGGAAACAGACTTTGGTGAGTACGAAATTGCACAGGCCCCACACGGGTTCTACCTGCATGTGCCAGAGTCAATGGCGCGCTCGAGCTTGTCGAATAACAGGCTGGAGAAATTGTTGGGCGTGAGCGCCACCACCCGTAACCGGAACACGCTGACCAAGCTTGTGGAACTGGCCCGCATCTAAGCTACAGCGTCCCCGGCAACGGCTAGACTAGTGGGGTCATGACTAACGAAACCGCGTTGCCTTCACTGTTCTCCGCCTTTACCGCCGCCGTGGCTGAAGCGCCACTTCCGGAGGCCTTCACCGCTTCGGACCAAACCCCCGTGGGACAGAACCCGGGAGCGTTATTGGAAGGGCTGAACGAACAACAGCGCCAAGCGGTCGTCCACGAGGGGCAGCCGCTGCTGATCGTGGCCGGTGCCGGTTCCGGCAAAACGCGGGTGCTCACCCACCGCATCGCCTACCTGTTGGCGACCGGTCAAGCGCGCCCGCACGAGATTCTGGCGATCACCTTCACCAACAAGGCCGCGGCAGAAATGCGTGAGCGTCTTGAATTGCTCATTGGTCCGGCAGCCGCACGCATGTGGGTTTCGACGTTCCACTCTTCTTGCGTGCGCATCCTGCGGCGCGAAGCTGCAGCGGTGGGGCTGAAGTCCAACTTCACCATCTACGACTCGGCTGACACGCTGCGCCTGATCACCTCGATCGCTAAAACCTACGAGATCGACACCAAGCGCATCACCCCCAAGGCCCTGCAAAACCGGATCTCCGCGCTGAAGAACGAACTCATCGATGCCGATGATTTCTCCGGCAGGGCCAACCCGAACAACCCGATTGACCAAGCCGTCTCCGAGGTGTTTCGCGAATACACCCGCCGGCTAAACCTTGCCAACGCTCTGGACTTTGACGACCTCATCGCCCACGTGGTCAACATTTTCGACGCGTTCCCAGCCGTCCTGGACAACTACCGGCGACGTTTCCGGCATGTGCTAGTCGACGAGTACCAGGACACCAACCATGCCCAGTACAAGTTGATTCACCTGCTCTGCACCGACAACCCGTACGGGCCAGCCGCCACCGAGCAGCACCATGTACAGACCGAACCGGGCCAGCTCACCGTCGTGGGTGACTCTGACCAGTCCATCTACGCCTTCCGCGGCGCGGATATCCGCAACATCGTCGACTTCGCGACCGACTACCCGAACGCGGTCACCATCAAACTGGAGCAGAACTACCGCTCCACCCAGAACATCCTCTCCGCCGCCAACGCGGTGATCGAGAAGAACCCGGACCGGCAGGAGAAAAACCTGTGGACCGACTCCGGTGCCGGCGCCAAGATCATTGGCTACGCAGCCGAAACGGAAACTGGCGAAGCCGAATGGATCGCCACCAAAATCGATGAGCTCTACGACAAGCACGGGATGCGCCCGGCCGATTTCGCCGTCTTCTACCGCACCAACGCCCAATCCCGTGCACTGGAAGAAAGACTCATCACCAAGGGCATCCCATACCGGGTTATCGGCGGTACCCGCTTCTACGACCGCAAGGAAATCAAGGACGCGCTGGCCTACCTGCGCGTGCTAGCAAACCCGGACGACGATGTGAACCTGCGCCGAATCCTCAACGAACCCAAACGCGGTATCGGGGACCGTGCTGAAGGCTCCGTTGCCGCCCACGCCGAACGCAACCAAAGCACCTTCTTCACCGCCTTGCGCGACGCGGAGAACGCCCCCGCGCTCGCGTCACGCTCATTGAACTCCATCAACAAGTTCGTCCAGCTGATGGATGATTTGGCAGAAATCGCCAAATCAGAAAAGCCAGCCACCGTTTTAGAGGCAGTCCTCGAACAGACCGGCATGCTGACTGCGCTGCAGCAAAGCTCCGACATCCAAGATGAGTCGCGAGCCGACAACCTGGGCGAACTCGTCGCGGTGGTCCGCGAGTTTGAAACCACCAACCCAGAAGGCAGCCTCGACGACTTCCTCGAACAGGTGGCGCTCGTAGCCGACGCCGACCAGCTACCCACCGCCACGGATGCCAAAGGTCAGGCGATGGCAGAGGAGCAAGGCATGGTGACGCTGATGACCCTGCACACCGCTAAAGGACTGGAATTCCCGGCCGTCTTCTTGACCGGTATGGAACACGGGATCTTCCCGCATTCTCGCTCCATGACCGACCCGGCAGAACTGGCCGAAGAACGCAGACTCGCCTACGTCGGCCTGACCCGTGCCGAGCAACGCCTGTTCGTCACCCGCTCGGAGACCCGCTCCATGTGGGGACAACACCAATACAACCCGCCAAGCCAGTTCCTTGAAGAAATCCCCGAAGACCTCATCGAGTGGGAACGGGAAGGCTCCGGTCTGCGCGCAGGCTCCGCCGGAAGCTGGGGATCCATCACCAAGGAACGCTTCAATAACGGCATCGACACGTGGACCCGGCGCACCACCACTGCCACCAGTGCAGAGGCCACCGAACGCACCGTCAAAAAGGGCCGAGTCCAGCCCAAGAAGGAAATCCCGGTGCTGGCCGTGGGGGACCGGGTCTCCCATGCTGCCTTCGGTGTCGGAACCGTCCAAGGTTTGGAGAACACCGGGGACAAAACTGTGGCCAAAGTGGTCTTCGACGACGGTCAGGCGGAGAAGCGGCTGCTGCTGCGCTACGCACCATTGGAGAAGATCGACGCCTAAGAGAACGTGATGTTGCCAACATCTGCGGCAAACCACGGGCAAAACTGACCAGAAGGTCGGTAAAGAAGTGTTGCTCGCCCCCGGAACGGCGTAGTGTAGAACAGGAAGCACTTTAGGGTGCCCCACAACAAAACGACCTTGACGTAAAGGACACTAACCCCGTGGACCTGTATGAATACCAGGCACGCGATCTCTTCGAGGCACACGGTGTACCCGTGCTCGCAGGTATCGTGGCCGAAACCCCGGAAGAAGCAAAAGCCGCAGCAGAAAAGATTGGCGGCGTCACCGTCGTCAAAGCCCAGGTCAAAGTGGGCGGCCGCGGTAAAGCCGGCGGTGTGAAGGTAGCCAAGACCGCTGACGAGGCATACGAACACGCCAAAGCAATCCTGGGTATGGACATTAAGGGCCATACCGTCAAAAAAGTGATGATCGCCCAAGGCGCAGACATCGCTGAAGAATACTACTTCTCGGTCCTGCTGGACCGCGCAAACCGCAACTACTTGGCCATGTGCTCGGTCGAGGGCGGTATGGACATCGAGCAGCTCGCCGAAGAGCGCCCAGATGATCTGGCCAAGGTCGCCGTTGATCCCAACGAAGGCATCAGCGCAGCCAAAGCCAAAGAAATCGTTCAAGCCGCCAAGTTCCCTGCAGAGCTGCAGGACGCCGTGGCCGACGTCCTCGTCACCTTGGGTGAAGTCTTCGTCAAGGAAGACGCCACCCTGGTAGAGGTCAACCCACTGGTGAAGACCGGCGACGGCAAGATCCTAGCCCTCGACGGCAAGGTCTCCCTCGACGACAACGCCGAGTTCCGCCAGCCAGGCCACGCCGAACTGGTCGACCCAGACACCGAGGACCCGCTGGAAGCCAAGGCTAAAGAGCAGGACCTGAACTACGTCAAGCTCGACGGCCAAGTCGGCATCATCGGTAACGGTGCCGGTCTGGTCATGTCCACCCTTGACGTTGTTGCCTACGCCGGTGAAAACCACGGCAACGTCAAACCAGCCAACTTCCTCGACATCGGTGGCGGTGCCTCCGCTGAAGTCATGGCAGCAGGCCTGGACGTCATCCTGAATGACCCAGATGTGCGTTCCGTCTTCGTGAACGTCTTCGGTGGTATTACCTCCTGCGACGCCGTCGCCAACGGCATCGTCAAGGCGCTGGAGATCCTCGGGGACACCGCTTCCAAGCCACTGGTTGTCCGCCTCGACGGTAACAACGTCGACGCCGGCCGCCAGATCCTCGAGCAGGCTAACCACCCACTGGTCACCTTGGCCACCACCATGGACGAAGGCGCCGACAAGGCTGCCGAACTGGCCAACAAGTAAGGACGCAACACCACAATGTCGATTTACCTTAACAAGGATTCCAAAGTCATCGTTCAGGGCATTACCGGTGGCGAAGGTACCAAGCACACCGCGCTGATGCTCAAGGCCGGCACCAACATCGTCGGCGGCGTGAACGCCCGCAAGGCCGGCACCACCGTCTCCCACGTGGACAAGAACGGCGCCGATGTGGAACTGCCAGTCTTCGGCTCCGTAGCAGAAGCCATGGAGAAGACCGGTGCCGACGTCTCCGTCGTGTTCGTACCACCGAAGTTCGCCAAGGACGCCGCCGTTGAAGCCATCGAGGCCGGCATCGGCCTGCTGGTGGTCATCACCGAAGGCATCCCGGTACAGGACACCGCCGAGTTCTTCGCGCTGTCCCAGTCCAAGACCGACGCCGACGGCAACCCCGTCACCCGCATCATCGGTCCAAACTGCCCAGGCATCATCACCCCAGGCGAGGCACTGGCTGGCATTACCCCAGCCAACATCACCGGCACCGGCCCGATCGGCCTGGTTTCCAAGTCCGGTACCCTGACCTACCAGATGATGTTCGAACTGCGTGACATCGGATTCTCCACCGCAATCGGTATCGGTGGCGACCCTGTCATCGGCACCACCCACATCGACGCACTGGCCGCCTTCGAAGCTGACCCAGCAACCGAAGCCATCGTCATGATCGGTGAAATCGGTGGTGACGCTGAAGAGCGCGCCGCAGAGTACATCAAGGCCAACGTCACCAAGCCAGTCGTTGGCTACGTGGCCGGCTTCACCGCACCAGAAGGCAAGACCATGGGTCACGCCGGTGCGATCGTTTCCGGTTCCTCCGGAACCGCAGCCGCCAAGCAAGAAGCCCTCGAGGCCGCCGGCGTGAAGGTGGGCAAGACCCCATCCGAGGCCGCCCGCCTGATGCGCGAAATCATGGGCCGCTAAGCGTTCCCTGACTCAACGCCACAAAAGAGGCGCTGTCCGCAACCACAAGGTTGCAGGCAGCGCCTCTTCTCGTTTCGAGATGGGTTCACACCATTGGTGGTGAACTAGGCCTTCTGATTACACCAGTGGTCGACCGCATTGCGGTAGATACTGATGATTTCATGGTATTTTTCCTCTTCCACCCATTCATCAGACCAGCTGTAGGGCGGGGTCCCGGGTCCTATGTTGACAGCGGGAATGCCCGCTTTTCCTAGCGGGACCATGTCGGTCCAAAATGGAATTCCCTTGAAGACGGCCTGGCTACCGCTAGCTTCAACTGCATTCTTCACCGCCCGGGAGATATCGGCATCTTGGCTGATTTCATAAGGGAAGCGTGGGCCGGAAAGCCAATGCTCGCTGAATTCTACTTTCGCTTCAATACGGGGATCAGACTTCTTCAGCTCAGCAATCATTTGTTCGGCTTGTTCCCGCACCGCATACGGGTCTTGACTCGGGAGAAGTCGAATGTCGCAGGTCATCTCACAACGGTCAGGAACTTGATTGTGTTTGGTCCCACCGCGAATAGTTCCGATATTCAGGTTTGGGCCCCCTGGTAATTCTGGGTGAGGTTCGTACGGCATTGTTCCCTCGAACTCTCTCATGCCGACCAAAATCGGTTCCATGGTCTCTATTGCGTTGAGCCCGAGATGTTTTGCGGAGGTGTGTGCCTGCTTGCCGAATGTCGTGACCTTTAGGTATGCAGCGCCACGGTGTACGCAACCAATGGTGTTGTCTGTGGGCTCACCGCAAATGCCGGCATCTCCGGTGTAGCCCGCGTCAAGAAGTGACTGGGTTCCAACCCCGCCTTCGAAGTGGCATGCAACGCCTTGGAAAATGACATCCCCTGCGGGGCGCTCGCCTGAGGAAAGTATGTCCCGGAACACTGCGAGTCCAGCTGTCGTTGCTGCTTTCATATCGGCGATGCCAGCACCATAGATCTTTCCGTCTTCAACAACAGGACCGAAAGGATCTTTGGTCCAGTCTGGAGATACCTCGTAGATGTCTAGGTGACCATTGAGGATCAGAGATTTTCCGCCGCCTGTTCCCCTTATCCGTGCACCGACGGAGTGACGGCCAGGCATAGATTCCACAAGTTCAACCTCATCGGCACCCCATTCTTTGAGACGTGCGGCCATATACTCGGCCAGCGGCGTTTCGCTGCCCCAAGTTGAATCGATAGAGAGGGTCTCGAAGAGTAGATCGAGGTCATCCTGTCGCTTTGTCACTTTGCCTCACTTCGTCGGGTGTATTGGCTCAAATAGTTGAGAAAACCAATGGATTTTTGATTTGAAACGATTGATAAAACTATCGCCCACTCCCTATATTTGTGTAAAACAGATGATATCTAACTGATCTATCGGAAAAAGTGATGGCCGAAGTAACTCTCAAGCACTTGGAATATCTAGTTGTCGCTGCAGAGAAAGGAAGCGTTACTGGGGCAGCGAATCAGCTCTTCTTGTCGCAATCTGCAGTATCGACTGCACTCTCAGACCTAGAGTCTGCATTAGGTACGCAACTCTTTATCAGGCATGCCCGCGGACTATCGCTCACAGCAGCTGGAGAGACCGTTGTCCTCGAGGCGAAACGTGTTTTGGGGACCGTGGATGAGCTGCGCGATACGGCCCGCTCGGCCGAGGGTGATTTGCAAGGTAGGTTGCGTGTCGGTTGCTACTCAACGGTGGCGCCTGTGCTTCTTCCAGCAGTTATCGATGAGTTCCTGGCCAAGCATCCAAAGGTTGAGATTACATTCGTGGAGGGATCGAACCAGACGCTGGAGGATGAACTGCGGAGTGGGCGGATCGACGTAGCCATCATGTACCACTATGAGGATCGAGGGTCCATCCCGTCCTCGTCGGAGTTTTCAAGGGAGCCATTGTCCTCCAGCCCTCCTTATTTGCTGCTGCCTAAAGGACATGAGAAATCCGGGCAAGAGGCAGTTTCATTGGCTGAGATGGTTGATGAGCCGCTTGTTCTTTTTGATCTAGCTCCAGCGGGAGATTATTTTCTTGCCCTATTCAAGGAGCGTGGGCTGAGTCCCAATGTGCGCTTTAGGACCACCAGCTACGCGATGGTCCGGTCTTTGGTTGCTCGAGGCCTAGGGTATTCACTGCTCTCTCAAAGGACTGCGTCACAGGCCAGTTACGAGGGCTTGGAATACGCGACGGCAGAATTGGCCGAGAGCTTTGACGGTCTCGATATCGATGTTGTGTATATTTCCCGGCTGAAGCTCACCCGCCGTGTTAGGGCGTTCATTAATGAGTGCAAAGAAGTTGCTAGGTCGTTTCAGTGAGGACTTGGGCCTTGAGGGCTTTTCCCTAAGGTTTCGAAATAACTGAACCAAAAAGTCAGAATTATCTGTTGGACAGAATGGTCTGTTTCTTGGTGGTATGAATTGCATCACACCGCGACAACGAGTCATGAAAGAGAGGTCCACGATGACTATGACTACTGAAAATCGACCCGCGACCGACTGGGACTCCCTATCCCTGCAAGATCAATTTGTCCGCGCCATGGGTGGAGCTGCGACAGCGGTCACCATCGTGACCACGAACGGCCCGAGCGGAAAATTTGGACAGACCGTATCAGCGATGTCTTCACTCTCCGCCGATCCAATGTCTTCATTAGTGTGCATCAACCAGCGCAGTCCGATCGCTTCTGCAATCGAAGAGAATGGTGTTTTCGCCATCAACGTGTTGGGTCGACAGCACGATCACGTTGCAGACACTTTCGCCGGCCGTCCTTGGCCAGGGAAGGATCGCTGGGATTGGACTTGCGGTGTTTGGGATGAGGCTCCTTCGCAGTCGCCAAAGTTGGTGGACGCACTCGCCGTGTTTGACTGTGTGCCAGATCAGGTCATTCCCTATGGCACCCACAACATCTATATCGGCAAAGTCACGTGGGTAGCTGCGGAGCCGCAAGATCCTCTGGTTTATCACAAGCGACGGTACGGCAAGCCGCAGCCAGTGCCACCTTCTGAGTTCGCTGATTACCCAGGCTCCGGACCAACTTACCTTTAGCGCTAGTTTTTCTTACCCCGAGAGAAGGTTTTAAATAATGATCCGTACAGGCGATGAATACCGGGAATCGATCCGCGATGGTCGAGAGATCTGGATTGACGGCGAAAAAGTCGATGACGTCACCACACACCCCATGTTCAAGCCGGTCGTAGATGCGAGAGCGAAGATCTACGACATGGCTCACGATCAGGCTCACAAAGACGTGATGACCTATCAAGATGATCAAGGCGAAACGCAAGCAATCGCGAACAAACTGCCAAAAACGCAACAAGACTGGTGGGATAAACGAAAATCAGCCGAAGAGGTTCAAAAAGCTGTACGTGGCGTTGTCACGCGAGTCGGTGATGAAACGATTGGCGAGATGTGGTCACTGTTTGACGGACAAGACATCCTCAACGAGGTAGACCCGCGCTTTTCAGATAATATTCGGCGTCACATCAATCGGACTATCACCGCTGATACTTTCCACATTTCGGCAAATACCGACCCTAAGGGCGACCGAAGCAAACCGCCTCAGGAACAAGACCCTGACATGCTGCTGCATGTCGTGAAAGAAACTGACAACGGCATCGTGGTTCGCGGCGCGAAGTACGAGACGGCTGCTGCCTACGCGAATCAGGCTTTCACCAAGCCAACAATTGCGAACTGGGGCAACGACACGTTGTCCGACTATGCAGTTGGCTTTGTGGTCGACCTTTCCTCCCCGGGTCTGAAATTTATCAGCCGTAACGGATTCGCAGGTAAAGCACCTGCAGAGGACTATCCGCTTTCCAATCGTGTCGACGAAGTTGAGTCACTGGTTGTCTTCGACAACGTAGAAATTCCATGGGAAGACGTGCTCTTTTATCAGCACACCAAGGCTGCCGCGTTCATTCGTCAGACTTTGCACCGCTACTCTGCACTCCCGTTTGTGCAACGAACCCTGCATATGGCAGATCTGATGATCGGCTCAGCACTCTGGAACGTAAAACAGACCGGATTGGAGAACAACCCCGCCGTCCAGGAAAAACTTGCCCAGCTGGCTAGTTACCGTGAGGGCATCAATGCGCACCTTTCTGCAGCTATCCTGAACGCCCATGAATCACCAGGCGGATTGTTGATGCCTAACCAGTCACTGCTCATGACAGGTCGTGTCTTTGCCCTTAACAACCTGCCTCAAATGATGCACGTGGCACGTGAGCTTTGTGGAGGACAGATCTGCATTACCCCGGACAAGGCAACCTTTGACAATCCAGAAGCGGGGCAATGGCTGGATAAGTTCTATTCCATTAACGAAAACTGGGTTGCCGATGACCGTCGAAAGCTACTGGCCTTTGCGCGTGACTTGTTGAATTCCGACTATGCAGGCCACCGACTGACTTTCCAGCTCTTCGCGCAGTCACCCCCGTATGCTCAAGCCGCGGCTGTTTACCGGAATTTCGATTGGGAAGGCCCCCTGGACCTAGTCAAAGATGCTGCCGAGCTCTCAGACAAAGTGAACGGAGGTCGCTAAATGGAACACATCAGAATCCGGCCCTTTAACACCAAAGAAACCTATCCGGAGCAAAACCTCGACAACGATTTGTGCCAAGCAGTTCGAGCAGGAAACACCATCTACATGCGTGGCCAAATCGGCCAGGACCTCGAAACCCGCGAATCGGTGGGAGTCGGAGACGTCCGTCGACAGACCCAACAGGCGATGGAGAACATCAAGATGCTCCTTGAAGAGGCGGGGAGCAAGCTTGAGGACATCGTCAAGATTGTCGTTTATCTTACCGATCCTCGCTATCGAGAACCGGTCTATCAGGAAATGGGAAAGTATCTCAAAGGTGTTTTTCCTTGTTCTACCGGCCTCATCGTGGATGGACTAGCTAGGCCTGAATGGGTCGTTGAAATCGATGCGACCGCTGTCATCCCAGAGTAAACCTGCTGCCCTATCCCGGCTTTTGAGCTGGGATAGGGCGCCCATCGCACCACTTTGTTTAGGAGATCCACATGACTTTCTCACTCATTGCGCACGATCCGACATCCGGAGCAGTCGGCATGGTAGTAACTTCCTCCAGCCCATGTGTTGCAGCTAGATGTATTCACTTGAGGAGTGGCGTAGGCGCAGCAGCAAGCCAGAATGTTACAGACCCCCAGCTTGGTCAAAAACTATTGGATGCTCTTGAAAACGGGAGTACTCCGGAAGAGGCAATCCAAAAGGTCACAAATGGGACTCCGCACATTGAGTATCGACAACTGACGGTAGTTGATACTCGGGGAAGGACAGCCCATTTTTCCGGAGCAGGAACGTTAGGCACCCACAACGTGGTAGAAGGTGAGCACGCTGTTGCAGCCGGGAATTTGCTATCAACGGTAACTGTTCCTGAAGCGATGATGCGTGCATTCAACGAGTGCTCGAGTGATTTTCTCGAAGAAAAACTCTTAGCTGGTATTCGAGCAGGGTTGGATGCTGGAGGAGAAGAAGGTCCAGTACATTCAGTTGGCATCAAGGTTCTTGAAGAATATCCATGGGCCGTGACTGATTTACGGGTTGACTGGCACGAGACTGACCCCATCGGTGCGTTAGAGGAACTGTGGGAACAATGGAAAACTGAGAAGGCGGCCTATAAGACGCGTGCTGTTGATCCTACTGACGCTCCCTCCTACGGGGTGCCTGGCGATGAGTGATCGAACAGCTGAGAAACCTGCCACAGGGGAGGGGTACGTGGAACAACATCCGCTAAAGCAAACCGTGATTGACGCGGTCGATCAAGATGCCGCACTGCTGATTGATCTGTCCCATTGGCTGCATGCAAACCCTGAAATCGCGTGGCAAGAATACAAATCCGCAGAACAAATCTGCCAGCTCTTGGAAGAACAGGGTTTCGCGGTAGAGCGTGACTATTGCGGGTTTCCTACCGCTTTCAAGGCGGCCAAAGGGAAAGGCTCATTAAACCTTGGCGTCTGCGTTGAGTATGACGCACTTCCAGGATTGGGCCATGCCTGTGGGCATAACATCATCGCTGCATCCTCGGTTGGTGCCGGACTAGCGCTGGGAAGAATCGCCGATGAGCTGGATGCGACCGTCACCCTAATTGGTACACCGGCAGAAGAAGGCGGCGGCGGAAAAATAGAGCTGCTCAAGAAGAACGGATTCGATGGCCTGCACTGCGCAATGATGGTGCACCCTGGACCCCGGGATGTTGCTCGTGCGAACCCGTATGCGGTGGTTCACCACAACGTGAAATACAAGGGTAAAGCCTCGCATGCTGCGGCCTATCCTGACCAAGGGCAAAACGCTGCCGATGCGTTTACCATCGCTCAGGTCTCAATTGGACTCTTGCGTCAACAACTAGCCGATCACATTCGTGTTCACGGGGTCATGACTGTCTGCGGGGAAGCGCCGAACGCCATTCCCGAGAACACGGAGGGCCGCTGGTACGTTCGGGCAAATTCGATGGAAGAGCTCGACCGTACCGTTGAACGAGTGCACAATTGCTTCGAGGCCGGAGCGTTGGCCAGCGGTTGCGAGCTGAAGATCGAGGAGGAATCTGAGCCATACTCAGATTTCCGGACCGATGAGGACATGCTTCGGTTCTATATCGACAACGCAGAATCAATCGGCCGCGTATTTGCCGATCCCGCCGATCCCATGACCCGTATGAGCCGGGCCTCAACAGATATGGGAAATGTGTCCTACGAGATCCCCTCGATCCACCCCTACATTGGAATCGACTCGGGAACTGCGGTAAACCATCAGAAAGAGTTTGCTGCTCACTGCATCACGTCCGCAGCAGATCAAGCCCTGACCGACGCCGCCAAGGCCATGGCGATGACCTGCGTTGACGTCGCTACGAACGATGCCGTTCGTCAAAGGCTCATGAGCCGGTAAAGCCGACGAGACGAGGAAACGAATCAGGGAGGTGGAATGCCTCCCTGATTCAGTTAAGAAACCTGCAGACAAGAGAAAACGAAACCCCATGGATGGGTTAGTAAACCTTATGCTCGAACCCTAAAAGTCGGGGTTCCATGACAGCTAAGCTTGACAGGACAGAAACTTGCTACTTACTTCAGGAAAATCAGAAGCGATCATGACTGACCAAAAAACGCGCATCGAATCCGACCTTTTGGGGCCGGCAGAAGTCCCAGCAGATGCGTACTACGGGGTGCACTCCCTGCGCGCAGTGCAGAACTTTCCCATCACCGGTGTGCCTATCGGACACTACGAAGACTTGGTGAACGGGCTGGCCTACGTCAAAGCGGCCTCGGCCCGTGCCAACCACCAGCTAGGGCTGCTCAGCGCCGAGCGTGCCTCCGCCATTGAAATTGCCTGCCAACGGATTTGCGATGGAGAACTGCACGATCAGTTCGTGATCGACCTGATCCAAGGTGGCGCCGGAACCTCCTCAAATATGAACGCCAACGAAGTCGTCGCCAACCTTGGCCTGGAGATCATGGGCCACGAAAAGGGTGAGTATGGCTTCCTGCACCCGAACGACCACGTGAACTTGGGCCAGTCCAC
The DNA here is from genome assembly GCF_042434215.1 of Micrococcoides hystricis. Classification (NCBI taxonomy): domain Bacteria; kingdom Bacillati; phylum Actinomycetota; class Actinomycetes; order Micrococcales; family Micrococcaceae; genus Micrococcoides; species Micrococcoides hystricis. The sequence continues at coordinate 43,263 of NZ_JBHLUB010000026.1, forward strand.
TAATGATGCTTACCCAACCGCATTGCGCGTCGGTCTTTACTTGGGTAGCTCACGACTACTCAACGCACTGGCTTACCTAGAAGACGCGTTCAACCAGAAGGCAGCTGAGTTCCAGGACTACATCAAGTTGGGCCGGACGCAGATGCAGGAAGCAGTGCCCATGACATTGGGCCAAGAGTTCAAGGCTTTCGCTATCATGCTGGCCGAAGACGAGCGCCTGCTGCGGCACACCATGACGCTGCTGACCGAGGTCAACCTCGGTGGTACCGCGATCGGCACCGGCCTGAACGCGCACCCGAAATTCGCAGAGACTGCGGTAGCGGAGCTGGCCCATCTATCCGGTGTTCCCGTCGAATGTGCCCACAACTTGGTTGAGGCCACTCAGGACGTGGGCGCCCTAGTCCAGTACTCCTCCGTCCTCAAACGGATCGCCGTGAAGCTGTCCAAGATTGCTCACGATCTGCGCCTGCTCTCCTCCGGCCCACAAGCTGGGCTGGCGGACATCACCCTGCCGCCGGTTCAAGCTGGTTCCTCCATCATGCCCGGTAAGGTCAACCCGGTGATCCCGGAAATGGTCAACCAGGTGGCCTATGCCGTGATCGGTAACGACGTGACGGTGACGATGGCGGCCGAAGCCGGCCAGCTCCAACTCAACGCTTTCGAACCAGTCATGGCCAAGGGGCTCTTCGAGTCCGTCCACCAGCTCACGGCAGCAGCGGTCACCCTGGCCGACAAGACGGTGCGCGGTATCGGCGCGAACCGTGAAAACCTGATGCGCAAAGTCACCCAGTCCGTTGGGTTGGCGACCGCCCTAGTGCCATTCATCGGGTACGAGCGGGCAACCCACGTAGCCAAAGAGGCTCGCGCAACCGGTAAGGATGTGCCAACGGTGGCTATTGAGCTCGGTTACCTGTCCCGCGCCGAAGTCGACGACATTCTGGCCCATCCCGACCGGCTCGTCAGCAACCAGCCGCTCGAGTCCAGCGAGACGCGCGAGCCCGGCATGGACACCTCATCCCTGCCGGTGATCAAAGTGAACAACTAGCACTCGCTCCTTCAAGCCGACATAGTGGCGGGTCCGTCTCGGGTAGGGACGGGCCCGCCACCTGTTTTCACCGATGTCGCGCTACCGAGTAAATCGCCAAGATCATGGCGCGGATGTTTTAGGCTGACATTATGGTCCGTCCTGTTCACCGAGCCCAACACATCCAGCACGTTGAGTCTCTTTCGGAGTTCGAAACCCTGCTCGACCGGCTCCTCGATGACAAGCTCGCCGGGGTGCACATCCTCAAAGTCGACTTGCGTGAAAAAGCGCCCGAACTGGATGCGCTCGACCCTCGAGGTGCCTTGTTTGCGGAGTGTCAGCTTCCGGCAGGCTACGACGAATCGCTCCGAGCAGCCGGAGCCCTCGTCTTTCCGAAACTGCCGGCCTTCCCCTTTGACCCCTACCGGTCCCAGCTGTATACGGCTGAAGAACTCTTCGAGGGTATCCACGACAGAGAATACGAGCACGTCCCCGACACCCAAATCTATGCGTGGAGCACCGAAGATCACCCGGAGAGTGCGAATGCAGCGCTCGCGGTCAGCCTGCACGATCACGCCATCAATATCGCGCTCGAACGTGCACACCCGGAGAATCGTCGCCTCGTAGGAGTCATGGGCGGGCACAGCTCCGTGCGAGGAAGCGAGAACTACGCCTTCGCAGCCGAACTCGGCCACCTGCTGGCCAACGCCGGGTTCACCGTCGCCACCGGCGGGGGACCGGGCAGCATGGAGGCAGCTAACCTCGGCGCGTACCTTTACAGACTTTCTCCAGAAGAACTCCGGGCGGCACTCTCAGACTTCTCCGGCGAGTTCGACAACCCTACGCTGTGGGCCAGAAACGCCATGCGACTGCGACAGGCGTACCCGCAGAGCGGAGAAAACCGTAGCCTCGGTATTCCCACCTGGGCTTACGGGCACGAACCACCTAACGTCTTTGCGAACACGATCGCCAAGTACTTCACCAACGCGATTCGGGAAGCGATCTTGCTGGAAAAATGTGGCGGAGGGATTGTCTTCCTGCCAGGGGCAGCCGGCACCATCCAAGAGATCTTCCAAGACGCCTGCGAGAACTACTATGCACCGACAAGCAAGTTGGCGCCCATGATCTTGGTGGGCAGTGAGTACTGGAGACAGCGGTACCCCGTCTGGCAGCTACTCACAGCGTTGGCTAAAGACACACCGATGGAAGACTATGTGCATCTCGTCGATGATGCGGAATCTGCACTCTCACTGGTGCGCCGCCACCAACGTCGCTCGAGCAGGGCGCTAGAAAGAGACGCTAGGAGCTAGGAGTTTTTCTTACCCCGCAGCGATTTGATCTCTTTTATCCCGCGAACGGTCCAGACGATGCCCAAGATTCCCATCAACGTTTACATGATGAATCCGGTCATGAGCGCGACTCGCTTTCCTGCTAAGGGGCCCGACCAAGCAGGTCGGCAAGGTGATGAATCGAAATTATTGCATTCGACCGGTTTTGGCTAAATTGTGACGCTCCAAGACGCTGGCTAGCCGAGCACGGTGCCGAAGAGCAGTCCTAGGATGTATGTCACTGCGGCAGCGCCCCAGCCGATGGCAAGCTGACGCAGGGCCCGAGAGAACGGGGAAGCTCCGGAAAGCACGCCGACGATCCCGCCGGTGACCAGAAGCGCGAGCCCCACAAGAACGGTGGCCCAGATAATAGCTGGCAGTCCATTGAGACCAAAGATGTAGGGCAACACCGGGATGATCGCACCGGCGGAGAAAAACAGGAAGCTGGAGATCGCCGCGCCACGAGCGTTGTCACGGGACTCCGCCTCATCAACGTGTTCTTCGGCAGGGTCTAAAGAAAGAGTCGGATTACAGTCGCAATTGAAGACCCCAATCCGCTCCAGCGCGCGATGCCGGGCATCCTCATCGCTCATGCCACGGGCCTTGTAGACCAAGAAGAGCTCGTTTTCGTTCAGGTCCACATGCCGGGCCGCTGTCAGCGTGACCTGGGTGGGTTTAGCCGCGTCAAGGAGCTCGTCTTGGCTCCGGACCGAGACGAACTCTCCGGCGGCCATCGACATAGCACCGGCGAGCAAGCCTGCAATGCCTGAGAACAGGACAATCGACTGGGAAACACCGGTCGCACCAATACCCAGAACGAGAGCGAGGTTGGACACGAGGCCGTCGTTGGCGCCGAAGATGGCGGCACGGAAGTTCCCGGAGAGGCGCTCGCGTTCGCGGGCGGCCAGTCCACGAATGACTTCTTCGTGGATGGCTTCGTCAGCGGCCATCCGGCGGGTTGCGTCAGTTTCCTTGACGTAAGGGGTGTCGGATTCGGCACGCTGAGCCAGCGCCAGCACGAAGACAGAACCAAAAATCTTAGCTAGCCAGCGCAGTAACGTGCGGTAAAACGAAGGCCTGGGCATCGGTTCGGCGTGATCGCCGAGCAGGGTCCGCCAATGCAGTTGGTGACGCTTTTCAGCCTCGGCCAAGCCCAGCAGGATTTGCCGCTCTTCACCCGTCTTGCGGGTCGCGAGTTCTTGATAGAGCTGTCCCTCGGCGATCTCATCGGCAAGATACCGGCGCCAACGCTTGATTTGGTCCTTGCTCGGCGCGCTTGACGTGGTCACAGACAACCCTTTCTCCACTGGCCGGAAACCAGTTTATCTTGTTGCCAGCGGTGGCCTAAACTAAGCAAGTGTTCAACGGGATGAAGGAGTAAGGTATGGCCGCGCAAGCTCAGCAGCAACCTGAACGGTCGAAGATGGCTCGACGGCTGCTGGCCGGCGGCGATGAGCCGGATCCACGCTTCACCTTGGCCAACGAACGTACCTTCTTGGCTTGGATCAGAACCTCGCTGGCGCTGGTTGCCGGCGCGATCGCCATCGAGGGCTTCACCGAGCATTTGCTCAGCCCGAGCATGCGCCTGTTCTTGGGTGCCGCGCTGGCCATTCTCGCGTTGATGATGGCCATCGTTTCGGCCATGCGATGGCTCCAAGTGGAACGCGCGCTGCGCCACCGCAGGGCTCTGCCACTGCCGGTGCTCGTCCCGCTGATCACTCTGGCCCTAGCCGGTGCAATCCTCGGCTTCCTGATGTTCCTCTTTGGCTGGTTCTCATGACCAACATGACTCAACGCTCGCGCCGCATGCGCCGGGTGTTGGCCTACCAGTACCGGCTATATCAACACCGTTCAAGCCACCGCCCACACCGGGATCCCGGCCTGCAGCCGGAACGCACCGTCATGAGCTGGGGTCGCACCATGATGGCCCTGGCAGTCGTCAGCTGCCTGTACTTGCGCTGGTGGCCCTACCACGGGGCGTGGGTGCTCATCCCGCTAGGTACCGCGATGCTGACCGCCGGAGCCATTTACGCGACCCAGCGGGTTCGCTACCAAAAACAGGGTTTGGGCATTGCCGTTGAGCGAGTGCATGCCGACGTCTGGGCCGTCGTTGCGCTGACGGGCCTCATCGTCGCGATGGCGCTAAGTGTGCTCGCCATCATGGTCTTCACACTCTTGTACGCCTGAGACTGTGCCTGTTTAGATCTCGGCTTCGGGGTGCTGACCAAACTGGAAGTGGCGGCCAGAGACCGAGGTCGGAGTGATCTTCACGTAGAAGTCTTTGACCGTCGGAACCCACGGGGAGATCCCCAGCTTGCGAGCGTGTTCGATGTCCGATGCGGTCTCAAGTACTTCAGCGGTACCACGGACAATAACGGACCATGCTTGGTCAGAGAGAATCCCGTCGGTTTCAAAAAGCACCTGATCGTTGACCGTGAGCTCGGCAACCTTAGTGCCGGCGCCCGAGCGGAAGTAGATCGCGCCTTCGGACGCCTTGTAATTGATAGGGAAGATGTCTGCTTCACCGGCAGCGGTGAGCACCAAGCGTCCATGCTTGGTGTGCTCCAACAGCTTCCAGCATTGCTCATCATTGAGTACTAGGATCGGTTCGTTTTCAGCGTGTTCAAACATCATCTCGGCCATACTTTTATTCTTATGCGTTCCGTCACCGTAATCAACGCGGTCGCTGCAGGTTCCGCTGCAGACTGATTTTCCGGTGTCACATTTCGGCCTCAGCGCGCAACAAAGCGATCCGCTCGGCAGCTTCTTGCAGCAGGGGATAAGGCTTCGCTGAAGCGATATAGCACGGTGCCGCGAAAGCAGGCTGGGGTAGTGCCGGGCCATACCAATACGGGTGCAACGTCGCTCCCGCCTGTTGAGCGATGAGCGCTCCGGCCGCGGCGTCCCACGGCCTTGAATCAACCGCTAGGGTTGCATCGGAGTAGCCGGCAGCGACATAACACAGCTCCAAAGAGGCACAGATCGGACGGCGCACCGTCGCGAACCCGGTCACCAGGTCTGCGAAAATCGCAAGCTGTTTGGTTGCGTCCTCATTCAAGACTTCAGCGGCAGGATGCGATGTGGACAGGGCGGCGCGGGCTTGTTCGCGTCCTGGCGAGGAGGCTAAGACCTGCTCAGCAGACTCTGGGCTGTGCCGGTAGGCCCGCGTGAGGTCAGCGGAGAATGCTTCCTGGCTGATCGGATTTAGCACGACGGCAGCGGCGAGCTCGCCGTGTTGCCACAGCGCCACGGAGATCGCGAAAAAAGGAAACCCGTGCACAAAATTGCTGGTCCCGTCGATCGGATCAACAATCCATACGGCCTGATCTTCGTTCACGGCCTCAGAGAACGCGCCACTCAGCGCGGAGATGGGGACATTTTGAAAGTCTTCTTCCGCGAAGACAGCTGAGCCCGGCAAATAGTGCGTAAGTCTGCGCTCGAGATCGCGTTGAACCTGCTGGTCTAGATCAGTCACAACATCGTGCGGATTTGTTTTGTGTCGAGCGGTGACGTCCCCGCGGAACTGCTGGCGAATCGTCGCGGCTACTTCCTCAAAGGTCGTCAGCAGAAAAAGTCGTGTTCGAACGGAATGCTCAATGCGGTCGGCGCTCATGATCGCCAGTATATGCGTCGCGCGCGTGACTCTACGTCGGCCCAGTGCGGTGCTTGGCTGGCGTCGGTGACATTTCACCTATAAAGTATCCATCAGGGAATAGTTGCCCCAAGCAACTATTCGTCAACTTAGGGTCGATAAAAGGAGTGAGCATGTCAGAGCAGAAAACTGAGCCAGGACCTTTGGAACCCGCATCTGATCTGCTCTCCTCCCTGTTCTCCCTGCAGCGGACGACAGGCTTTCTCTTCCGCACCCACTCCAGCCAGGAGGATCCGCCGCATCACCTGCAGATCATGTTGGGCATGATTTATCGCAACCAACCCATCCGCGCCCGCGAACTGGTGCAGTATCTGGCGATTGGACCGGGGCCGTGTAGCCGACAAATTGTCGAGCTAGAAGATGAGCAGCTCATTGAGCGGGCGCCCGATCCTGAGGATGCTCGAGCGCAATTGATCCGCACCACCGAGCACGGTGAACGGGTCATCCAAGCCCTAGTTGACCGTCGGCGTGCGTTGTTCAACCGCATCTTTGCCGACTGGTCAACGGCCGACCTTGAACAAGCTCGCACATATCTGGAACGAGTCCGCGACCAGGTACTGCTGTTTCAGGAAGACATTCTCGACCAACCCACATCCCACCCGCAGCCAATGCAACAGGAAGAGGAGGACGCATGACCGTGCAGAGTGAAGAACCGATGAGCCACAAAGATGTCCTGCGTGCCCTCAGCGGCATCTTGGCAGCCTTCTTTGCGTCCATGCTCGCGTTGAACGTGGTCATGACAGCGCTTCCGGTCATCATCACCGAACTCGACGGAAACCAGACTGAATACTCGTGGGTGCTGACGGCGGCTTTGCTGGCCAACGCAGCCTCCACGCCCATCTGGGGCAAACTGGCCGACCTGATGGACAAGAAGCGGCTCATCCAGATCTCCATTGTCATCTTCATGATTGCCTCCATCGTGGCCTTCTTCGCCACCAGCATGGCCATGCTCATTGGTGCCAGAGTGATCCAGGGTCTGGGCATGGGTGGACTCGCCGCCTTGTCCATGGCCATCATGGGCACGATCATCGCACCGAGAAATCGCGGCCGGTACGCGGGCTACATGGGTGCCACCATGGCGACCGCAACCGCGGCTGGTCCGCTCATCGGCGGTCTGGTTGTGGATGCATTCGGCTGGCGGTGGACCTTCTTCATCGGCATCCCGTTCGCGCTCATCGCCATGATCGTGATCGCTCGGACCCTGAAACTGCCCGTCGTGAGGCGGCAGGTCCAGCTGGACTATCTCGGCGCATTCTTGTTGACGACGGCAGCCTCAACCTTCTTGATCTGGGTATCGTTCGTCAACAACCCGGACTTCTTTCCTTTCCTGTCATGGCAGACCTTCATACTGCTGGGCGTTGTGCTGGTTGCCGTCATTCTGTTTATCTTCGTTGAAAGCCGGGCTGTAGAGCCGGTCATGAACCTGAAGATGCTCACCTCGCGCACCACGTTGCTGGCCGTCATCGCTTCTGCGTCGGTGGCCGTGACCATGTTCGGCATCCCCGCCTACCTGGGGCAGTACTTTCAGTTGGGGCGCGGATTTTCCCCCACGGCTTCGGGGCTGATGCTCTTGCCGATGATCTTCAGCAACCTCGCCGGCTCCACTGGCGCGGGAATGCTCATTACCAAGTACGGTCGCTGGAAGATCTTCCTCGTGATCGGTACCGCATTGCTGCCGGCCACCTCACTGGCCCTCTCTTTCATCGACGAGGCCACCCCACTGTGGCTCATCGGTGTACTGATCGGATTGCAAGGTCTCGGGTTGGGCATGGTCATCCAGAACTTCATGTTGGCGGTTCAAAACACCGTCAAGGTCACCGAAATTGGGGCGGCCTCCGCCGCGATCGCGTTCTTCCGCACCCTAGGCGGTGCCACCGGAAACGTTGTCCTCGGCGCGGTCATGGCCATGCAGGTCGCCGGCGTCGCCGTCGGCACAGCCTCGGCCCGCACCCTCTACGCCGAAGGCACCGGCACCCTGTTCTTCATCACAATGCTCATCACGCTGCCCGGGATGTTCGCCACGTGGGCTATCAAGGAAGTCCCACTCCGGCGTACCGTCTAGACCCCGTAGTTTTTGGGGCGTTGTCCATGGGCGAAACTGCTTGCTCAACAATAGGTTCAGTGACCTCAATAGGGCAGAATAAATGCCATGGTGCAGCAAAAATCTAATGTCGCGGCGAAAATTGAGGACTCCTGGCATGCGTGGCGGTACAAATCCGCCCAAAAGAAGGGTCTACTCGAGACCGTTCTGTCCTTTACCGGCTACGGTTCACAACAATGGGTGCGCATCTTTGCCCGCGTAGTCATGGCCAAGGACGGCTGGTTCGAAGATGGACGCTGGCGTGCCCAGCTTGTCGCCGACGGCGTGCGTGGCTGGCGGAACTTCACCTCTCCGACTGCTCCTTTCACCACGGTGACGGCCATCATCAACGGTCAGTCGTACCAACTCAAAGCCGATCGTGGCGGCATCATTGACATGCGCGTCAAGGTACAGATGGAACCGGGATGGCATCGCGTCGAGCTCATCAGCAAAGACCAAGTCACCTCACACACCGATGTGTACATCGTGGCCGACGGCACCCAAAGCGGTATCGTCTGCGACATCGATGACACGGTGCTCGTGACTGCGCTGCCACGCCCCATGCTGGCCGCGTGGAACTCCTTCGTGCTGGATGAACATGCTCGTTCAGCCACCCCGGGAATGGCCGTGATGACCCAGCGCCTGCTGCACGCCCAAGATGATCACGCGCCCATGCTGTACCTATCCACGGGTTCTTGGAACGTCGCGCAAACGCTCAGCCGGTTCTTGCGCAGACACCTCTACCCATATGGGGCCCTGCTGCTCACCGATTGGGGGCCGACGGAGGAACGTTGGTTCCGCTCGGGTCGCGAACACAAGATCCGGCAGCTGAAGCGTCTCGCCGTTGAGTTCCCGAACATTCGCTGGCTCTTGATTGGTGACGACGGTCAGCATGACCCGGAAATCTACTCGGAGTTCGCCCAGCGCTACCCGGATAACGTCAAGGCCATCATCATCCGCCAGCTGACCCCTTCCGAAGCGGTCCTCGCCGGTGGGCGTACCGACTTGGCAGCTGCTTTCCAGACCGAGGCACCGTGGGCCTACGCACCCGATGGTGCCCGTCTGTCCGAGCAACTCATCGAGCTGGGACTGCTTCCGGTTGACGAGCAGGATCCGGTGTTGGAACCAAGCATGGATCAGAGCCCGAGTAGGGAACAGCCCCGTACGGCAGGTCCGAAGCTGTGAGCCAAGACGAGAAGAACGTCGGTCTGCAGGTCACCGTCCCGCTGCGCTGGGCGGACATGGACGCCTACGGTCACATCAACAACGTGAACATCGTGCGGTTGATGGAAGAAGCCCGTATCGCTGCCCTAGGTGTGCCCGGAGGAACGGGTGCGGCTGGGATCGAAGCCGAGATCGACCTGTTCGGAGCCGTCCCCGAGGGCACCCAAGTCTTAGTTGTCGAGCATCGGGTTCGTTACCGCAGACCGTTGGAATACCGGAACGAACCGACCCCGGTTCGCGTGTGGGTGCAGAAACTCTCTGGGGCCTCCGTCGTGCTGGGATATTCCTTCACCGATGCCGTCACCGGCGAAGAATGTGTGCGCGCTAGCACCACGCTGGCATTCGTGCACGAGGGTCGCCCCCAGCGCATTAACGCACAACAGCGGAAACTGCTCGCACCTTATCTGGTGTAAGCCGTTCCCGTTGCCGCAGTAATTCTTTAGACGACGCCCAAGGCCATCATGGCGTCGGCAACCTTCACGAAGCCGGCGATGTTCGCACCGGCAACGTAGTTGCCCGGCATACCGAACTCGTCAGCGGTTTCGTAGCAACGGTCGTGAATGTCCGTCATGATCTCGTGCAGACGCTCGGCGGTATGCTCGAAGCTCCACGCATCGCGGGAGGCGTTCTGCTGCATCTCCAGTGCGGAGGTGGCCACGCCACCGGCGTTGGCTGCCTTACCCGGGCCGAACAGCACCCCAGCCTGCTGGAATGCGGCGATGGCGTCGGCGGTGCACGGCATGTTTGCGCCTTCAGCCAGCGCCACCAGACCGGAGTTGATCAGGTGCTTGGCATCATCGCGGTTCAGCTCATTCTGGGTGGCGCACGGCAGTGCAACCGTGGCATCCACGTCCCAGACCTTACCGTCGCCGGCAGGAACGAACTTCACGGACGAGCCGCGACGGACCGCGTACTCGCTGATGCGGCCGCGCTCGACTTCCTTAATCTGACGCAAGGTTTCCACGTCGATGCCGGCCTCGTCGTAGACGTAACCGGAAGAGTCCGAAGCCGTGACCACTTTGGCTCCCAGCTCCTGAGCCTTATCGATGGCGTTGATCGCCACGTTGCCGGAACCGGAGACCACAACGGTCTGCCCGTCCATGGACAGGCCACGGGTCTTGAGCATCTGCTCGGTGAAGATCACCGCACCGTAACCGGTGGCTTCCGGGCGCACCAAGGAACCGCCCCAAGAGACGCCCTTACCGGTGAGTACCCCGGACTCGTAACGGTTGGTGATGCGCTTGTATTGGCCGAACAGGTAGCCAATCTCGCGGCCACCCACGCCGATGTCACCGGCCGGAACGTCGGTGTACTCGCCGATGTGGCGGTACAGCTCCGTCATGAAGGACTGGCAGAAACGCATGACCTCGTTCTGGGAGCGCCCAGCCGGGTCAAAGTCAGAACCACCCTTGGCGCCACCGATGGGCATACCGGTCAGGGAGTTCTTGAAGATCTGTTCAAAACCGAGGAACTTGATGGTGCCCAAATACACCGACGGGTGGAACCGAAGCCCACCCTTATAAGGGCCCAGCGCGGAGTTGAACTCGACGCGGAAACCACGGTTGATGTGGACCTGACCCTGATCATCCATCCACGGGACACGGAAAATGATCTGCCGTTCCGGCTCGCACATGCGGGAGAGGATCCCGGCCTCGGCGTATTCCGGGTACTTGTTAACCACGGGATCCAGAGATTCGAAGACTTCGGTAACCGCCTGGTGGAACTCGCTCTCACCCGGGTTACGGCGGAAAACTTCCTCACGAAGTCTTGCCAGACGTGCGTCCATAAAATCTCCTCCACATGGCTATAGCCGGTTTGGTCGCCCAGCTACGGCAAAAAGAAAGCCGCTACTGGTGCGTAGGGTCAACAGAATTTGCGAACCCATCCGCGCCGCTGCGGCTCTAAGTCGATGGTTCCACTTTACTACGCACGCGCCAGCCATGCGCAAATCTGTTGCATCATGCGTAGGATATAAGTGCGTGCCACCCGGGGTGCCTTGATTTCTCGGGTGATCGCGTGATCTCAAGGGAGAAGAGAGGAAATAGTCACGATGCTTGACCACAGGGTCCACGTCGCTATTGCAGATGAATTACACGAGGCCGGCCGCAGCCGTACCCCCGTCCCGCTGCTCACCGCCCGGTACGAGGGCATGGTGGTAGAGGACTCTTACGCCATCCAAAAGATCTGGGCCGAGCGTCAGATCGAAGCGGGCCGCAAAAAAGTTGGCCACAAAATCGGTTTGACCTCCAAGGCCATGCAGGACGCCACGGGCATCACTGAACCGGACTACGGGGTCATCTTCGATGACATGGTCTTCGAGACCGGGTGCACCCTGGAATGGGACGCCTACACGCACCCGCGCGTTGAGATGGAACTGGCATTCGTGCTCAAAGACGAACTCGCCGGGCCTAACTGCACCATCTTTGACGTGCTGCGCGCCACCGAATACGTGGTACCAGCCCTAGAAATCCTCGACTCCCGGATTGAGATGGAAGGCCGCTCCATCATCGACACCATCTCCGACAACGCCGCCATGGGCGTCATGGTCACCGGTGGCCGCCCCGTCTCCGTCGACGAGGTAGACCTGCGCTGGGTCGCAGGCCTGTTGTCCAAGAACGAAACCATTGAAGAAACCGGCGTCGCCGCCGGTGTGCTCAACCACCCCGCCTCCGGCGTACACTGGCTCGCCAACAAGATCGCCCCACACGGAGACGTGCTTGAGGCCGGGGAAATCATCCTCGCCGGCTCCTTCACCCGCCCCATGTGGGTCTACAAGGGTGACACCGTCCACGCCGACTACGGCCCGCTAGGAACCGTGACATGCCGATTCGTCTAAACCTCCCCGAACCCTTCAAGAACGCGACCGCGCAGCGTCCCCAAGTGGGCGTGTGGGTCTGCTCCGGTTCCGCGCTGAACGCGGAAATTTGTGCCGGGTCCGGGATCGACTGGATTATGGTCGACGGCGAACACTCGCCCAACACCTTAAGCACCCTGCTCGCCCAGCTTCAGGCCATTGCCGCCTACCCGGTGCACGCCATCGTCCGGCCACCCATCGGGGACACCGTGCTGCTGAAGCAGTACCTGGATCTGGGCATCCAAAACTTCATCGTCCCGATGGTGGACACCGCCGAGGACGCCGAACGGATCGTCAAAGCCGTGCACTACCCACCCCGCGGTGTCCGCGGTGTCGGCTCGGCGCTGGGACGCTCCGCCCGCTGGAACCGGGTGGAGAACTACCTGCAAAACGCCTCCGACACCCTGACCCTGTTCGTCCAGATCGAATCCGCCACCGCGGTGGAGAACGTGGAAGAAATCCTCGCCGTTGACGGTGTGGATGGTATCTTCTGCGGCCCTTCGGACCTGTCGGCCTCCATGGGGCTGATCGGTCAGCAAGGCCACCCGGATGTCGTTGCCGCCTTGAAGAAATGCTTCGCAGCGGCCAAGAACGCCGGCAAATTTGTCGGGATCAACGCCTTCGATCCCTTCGAGGCCAAGGGCTACCTGGAAGACGGCGCCGACTTCATCCTTGTCGGAGCAGACGTGGCGATCCTGGCCCGCGGTAGCGAGAAGCTGGCCGACGAGTTCATCCCCGCCGAGGTCATCGCCGCACGCAGCGGCGTCCTCAACGAATCTGACGCTGGGACCGAAACCGGTCCACGCGCCAGCTACTAGAAGGAGCAGTACACCCACCGATGTCTCTAGGTTTGGTCGTTGGTCTTGTCGCACTGATTGTCATCGGCGCGGCCGCTCAACGTATCTCCGGACTCGGTTTCGCCCTCATGCTGGCCCCCTTTCTGGCAATTCTGCTAGGCCCGCACGAGGGCGTGATGATCACCAACCTCTTCGGTGGGGTCTCCCCGCTGCTGATCCTGCTGCAAGTGTGGGACCGGGTGGACTGGCGCCGCTGCTGGCAGCTGGCCATCCCGGCCATCCCCACCAGCTTTCTGGGCATCTGGGCCACAGCGATCCTGCCGACCGGCCCCATGGGCATCGTCATCGGCGCGTTTGTGGCCCTGGGCCTGTTGACCGCCATCTTCATGCAGGCCCGGGCGAACTCCTTCGACAACACCGGCCTGCGCACCGGCACCGGCCTGCTGACCGGCTTCACCAACGCGGTGGCTGGGGTCGGCGGGCCACCGTTGACCGCGTACGCGCTGATATCCCGCTGGGATCCGGTCCGCTTTGCGGCGACCATCCAACCGGTCTTCGTGGTCATCTGCGCCTTGACGTTCATCACCAAACTGATCGCCACCCCGGAACAAATGCCCACCATGCCACTGGGAGTGTGGGTGGCCTGCTTCGCAGCCATGCTCGTCGGGATTTGGGCCGGCAGCAAGCTGGAACGGCGCATCAGCCCGACCGCTGTGCGCACCTTCGTGATCGTGATTGCCTTCCTCGGTGCCGGGACCGCGTTGGTCAAAGGAATTCTGCAGGTCGCCGGTGTGTGGGCCTAAAGCCACAAGGGCAGAAGGTGACACAATAGACACACGATGATGTTCGGCAAAACTTCCCGCTCCGCAACCGACAAGGCACCGGCCAAGCTGCGCCGTGGCCTGCGTTCGTGGCGCAACACTGATGGCACCATCCCACTGCCGCTGTGGCTGCAGGGCGTGATCGAGGCCCTCATCGTGGCGGCCATCATCGGGGTCTTCGCACTCTTGGGCCCGCTAGCGGTACTCATTGGCGGCGGCATCGCCGGGGCAGAACTGGTCGATCTGGGCATCTGGTGGGCCCAAAACTGGTTGGTCCTGCACGGGGTACCCCTGCACATCCACCTCGCTGACCTACCCGCGAACACGCTGGGCTCCACCGCCACCCCGGGCAGCTTCCACGTGTGGCCGATGACGGTCATCGCCGTGCTGCTCTGGCTGTCCGCACGCGCCGGTAAACGGCTGGCCCGCGCGAGCCGCCCGCAGAAGCTGTACCTGCCAATACTCGGTGCTCTCGGCGGCTATGCGCTCATCAGCACCATCGCCTGGTTGGCCAGCTACCATGACATCTCTTCCGCCAACTGGATCAGCGCCATTTTTATCCCGCTGCTGATCTTCGGAATTGGGGTTGGTCTGGGCGCGCTGCTGCAGTACAACGGCCTGCGCGGTGCGTGGGAACGCTACGGGGAAGCCCGCTTCGAACGACTCGGCCAACGTGCCCGCTGGCAACTGGCCTACCTGTGGGCCGTGCTGCGCAGCGGCATCGTTGTCGCGCTCGGGCTCGTCGCCGCCGCATCCCTCGTTTTCGCTATCCAATTGGGCACCCACTGGATCGACGTCGTCAACCTGCAGCAAGAACTCAACTTGGGCCTCTCCGGCGCCATCGCGCTCGCCGGCATCGATCTGACCTTGCTGGTCAACTTCATCGTCTGGACGCTGGCCTGGGTCACCGGCGCAGGATTTTCCCTCGGCGAGGGCAGCACCGTCAGCCTGTTTGAAACTGCAGTCGGTCCCACCCCAGCGTTCCCGCTGCTGGGCGTAGTCCCACCGCAGACATCTGGCTGGATGTGGCTCGTGCTCCTGCTGCCGGTCCTAGCCGGGGCAATCGGCGGCTGGTGGTTCATCCGCGAAGGAGAAAACCACGTGGATGAAGCCCTTGACGTGCGGGTCCACCAACGCTGGATGTCGTTGACCGCATCCACCCTGCTCTACGGCGTCTTGGTCGCCGCGTTTCTGTGGCTGATACTCGTGCCGGTCTACGCCATGAGCGGCGTGGACCTCGGGGTGGGACGACTACACGGGCTTGGCCCCGCGCCACTGACCGCAGCCCTCTGGGGTGCCGGCATCGGTGCGGCCGGCGCCATGATCGGTTACCTCCTGGGCCCAATGGCCTCCGAACTGAAGAACCGGTACTTCCCGGAGCGTGCCCGCCGGACCCCCACACGACCAAGTGCGGCCACCATCAACGCTGACGCATCGGCCCCTGAGACCGCTACGGCACATGAATCCTCCGCCGCGCCGAAACCGCAATCCATCTGGGCCGAACGTCCACTCGATGAAGAGTCCTCCAGCGCCAAGACCGCCAGCGCGGAAGCCTCCACCACCAAGCCAGCCCAGCCGGATCCTGCTACGCCGGCGAAAGCTTCGAAACCGAAACCGGCTGCCGGCGTGGGCCGACTGATCCGCCCGCGCCGCAAACCCACCACCAAACCTGAACCGCCGCGGAGCATTTCCGTCGAGCGGGAACTGCCTAACGATTAACCCATTTCTCACACCTAGGTCTACACCACATGCGTATTGTTGCTCTCGTCTCCGGATCCGGTTCCAACCTGCAGGCCGTCATCGACGCCATCGATGCCGGTGAACTGGACAATGTTCAGCTCGTGGCCGTCGGCGCCGACAAGCACGGCACCGGCGGGGTAGACCGCGCCCAACAAGCGGAACTAGAAACGTTCGTGGTGAACTTCGCGGACTACACCGAACGCAGCGAGTGGAACAAAGCACTCACCGACAAGGTGGCCTCTTACGAACCCGACTACGTGCTTTCCTCCGGGTTCATGCGGATCGTCGACGAGGACTTCATCAACACCTTCCAAGACCGCTACCTGAACACCCACCCGGCCCTACTACCGGCCTTCCCCGGCGCCCACGGTGTCCGAGACGCGCTCGCATACGGGGTTAAGATCACCGGATGCACCGTCCATGTGGCCGACGCCGGTGTTGATACCGGGCCCATCTTGGCCCAAGCCGCGGTCGAGGTCCACGAGGCCGACACCGTCGACTCACTGCACGAACGCATCAAGGTCCAAGAACGCGCACTGCTGTTGGAAGTGCTGGGCAAACTCAGCCGCGGCGTGAGCGTTCAAGACCTGATCAGCCGCCGCTAAGCCAGCCCAAAACACGCCTAGTCCAGTTGCTGGCCCTTGGTCTCCGGGGCGAAGAACAGCATGACCAGCGCTGCGGCGGACACCACGGCCGTGACGGTCCAGAACGCCCCGACCAGTCCAAGCATCGGCACTAACGCGGTGACAAACAGCAGCGGCCCGAACCCGGCACCCACCCGTGAGATGGTCGAGGCCCAACCAAACCCGGAACCGCGCAAGGCCGTCGGGTACATCTCGGAAACATAGGCGTACAACACCGGGATCGCGATCTGCACCACCGTGCCGTAGGCCAACACCAGCCAGAGCACGGCCGGGTTCTTCGCACTCAGCAACATCGCCAAGACCACCAGCAAGACGCCGGAGGCCGGCGCAAAAATCGCCAGCACAGCCTTGCGGCCGGTGCGTTCCACCAGCACAGCTGCGATGACGACGCCGAGGAAACCGACACCGGCCATCCCGGCCGAGGTCAGGAACGCACGCTGCTGCTCGTAGCCAGCCTCGATCAAGAACGTTGGCATCCACTGCAGCCCGATGTAGTACATCGTCATGATGGTCAAGAACAGCAACCAAGAAACGGCAGTGATCTTCGGGGAGAACCGCCACAGAGCCACCAACTGGTGGACGAACGCCAGCGGTGTGAAAGGTTCCTGCTGAGCGGCGGCCATGTCCGTCCGGTAGGGGCGTGCCTCAGCCCCGGTCCGGGCCACCATGTCATCAATGACCTTGCGGGCTTCCTGATCCCGGCCCTGCTTGAGCAGATACATCGGGGATTCCGGGATGAACAAGCGCACGAACATGATCAGCAGCGCCGGTAACACCATGACCAGCAGCGGGTAGCGCCAATCGCCGAACATCGCCATTAACCAGGCAGAAACCACGCCGGCCAAGGCCGCGCCGATGGGCCACCAGCCATCCATCGCGGTCAAGATGATGCCCCGCTGTTTGCGCGGGGTGAACTCGCCCACCAACGCGTAATCGACCGGAACCGCGCCACCTAAACCGATACCGGCCAAGAAACGGAAGAACACGAACCAGCCCAGCGAATCCGTCAACGCCCCGGCCACCGTGAACACCGCGAAGATGCCCAGGGTCCAGGAGAACGCGGCCTTGCGGCCGAGCCGGTCCGCGATGGTGCCCCACAGGAACGCCCCCACGGCCATGCCGATAAGGTTCGCGGTCCCAATCCAGGCCGCCTCACCGGTCTCCAAACCCCATTCGGTGCGCAGCAGCGGAATTAGGATCGAGTTCAGGGAAACATCCCACGCGTCAAACATGAAGCCCAGGCCGCCGATGATGAAGATCCGGCCCTGCACATTCCACTTGAAGGGAAGCTCTTGCAGGACCGTTGACGCGGTGGGTAACTGGGTGGATGAAGAGGAACCGGTAGGGGCGTGCGCGTTCATAACTCTCCTTCACGAGGTCAACGATGCAGCCGGGCTACATTGAGCGTACTAGACTTGTTTCTGGTAGAGACAAGACCTGCTGCAAAACTCGACAAGAAAGAGGCTGCCATAAAGTGTTGGTGCAAGACCGAGTCCCGTTAAAACGTGCGTTGATTTCCGTGTACGACAAGACCGGTCTTGAGGACCTCGCCCGGGGCCTACATGCTGCCGGCGTCCAACTGGTATCCACCGGATCCACCGCCGGGCGTATCGCCGCCGCAGGTGTGCCGGTGACCGAGGTTTCTTCCATCACCGAGTTCCCGGAATGCCTCGATGGCCGCGTGAAGACCCTGCACCCGCGCGTGCACGCCGGGATCCTGGCCGACCGCCGCCGCCAAGACCATATTGACCAACTCGGTGAACTCAACGTCGAGCCCTTCGACCTCGTGGTGGTCAACCTCTACCCGTTCACCGAGACCGTTGCCTCCGGCGCCGGTGAAGACGATGTCGTGGAACAAATCGACATCGGCGGCCCGTCCATGGTGCGCGCCGCAGCCAAGAACCACCCATCCGTTGCGGTGGTCGTCGACCCGGCCCGCTACACCGATGTGATCAACGCCGCCGAAAACGGCGGTTTCGACCTGCGTACCCGCAAACGGTTGGCGGCGCTCGCGTTCGCTCACACCGCCGCCTATGACACCGCCGTCGCCCGTTGGACCGCCGAGCACTTCGGCCAAGAAGACGATGTGGCAGCCGTCGACGAGGCCACCAAGGCACCCCTGTTCCCACCGTACGCCGGACTGGCGCTGGAACGCTCCGCAACCCTGCGGTACGGCGAAAACCCGCACCAGCAGGCAGCCCTCTACGTCGAGGCCGCAGCCGCGCCGGGCATCGCCCAAGCCGAGCAGCTGCACGGCAAGGCCATGAGCTTCAACAACTACGTTGACGCCGACGCCGCACTGCGTGCCGCCTACGACTTCGACGAGCCAGCCGTGGCCATCGTCAAACACGCCAACCCCTGCGGCACCGCAGTTGCCTCACCGAACGCCACCGATGCGGCCGCCGACGCCCACCGCAAGGCCCACGCCTGTGACCCGCTTTCCGCATTCGGCGGCGTCATCGCGGCCAACACCGAAGTCTCCGTGGGCATGGCCGAATCCTTGGCGGAGATCTTCACCGAAGTCTTGATTGCACCGGCCTTCGCACCCGAAGCCCTGAAGCTGTTGCAGGCAAAGAAGAACCTGCGCCTGCTGCAGCTGCCGGCCAACTTCACCCGCGACCAGATTGACTACCGCCAGGTTTCCGGCGGCATGCTCATGCAGACCACCGACACCCTGGATGCCCCCGGCGACGACGTTGCCAACTGGCAGCTGGTCGCCGGACCGGCCGCCGACGCGGAAACCTTGGCCGACCTCGAGTTCGCGTGGCGGGCCGTGCGCGCAGCCAAGTCCAACGCCATCCTGCTGGCCAAAGATCAGGCCACCGTGGGCATCGGCATGGGGCAGGTCAACCGCCTAGACTCCTGCAAGCTCGCGGTGGAACGGGCCAACACGCTGGCCGGAGACCAAGAACGGGCCCGCGGCTCCGTCGCGGCTTCGGATGCATTCTTCCCGTTTGCCGACGGTCTTGAGATCCTGATCGAAGCCGGCATCACAGCAGTCGTTCAACCGGGTGGCTCGGTCCGCGATGAAGAGGTCATCGCCGCAGCCGAGGCCGCCGGAATCACCATGTACACCACCGGAGCGCGTCACTTCTTCCACTAAGAACAAACCGTGCACCGCTGGGGAAAGTAGGCTTGGATGCTTGACCCGAGCGTGCTGATCCGGGACGACCGGATCCAAGAGCTAGCCGAGTACGCCCGCAACACCGGGCAAAAGACGCTCGTCGATGAGATGGAGCGGCTAAACCTGCGCGACCGCGCGGTCCTGTTCAGGCTGCTGCCCAAGGACGTGGCGATCGACGTGTTCGAACGCCTCGACGGGGCGTTGCAATCCGAATTGGTGCACGGGCTCGGCGACGAGCAGGTCGGGGACCTGTTCGCCGCCCTCGAAACCGGTGACCGCGTCCAACTTATGGACGAGCTGCCGGCCAAGGTCGCCAAACGCCTGCTCAACGAGCTACCCACCCGGGAACGCGGTGTCACCAACCTCGTTCTGGGCTACCCGAACGGCTCCATCGGCCGCCGAATGAGCGCCAAGTACATTGTGCTCGGACCGGAACAGACCGTCCGCCAAGCGCTCGCGCACGTACGGGCCCGAGCCGCCGAAGTGCCCACCATCTACTCCCTTCCGGTGGCCGGCCCGGGCCGGCGACTCATCGGCGTGCTCAGCCTCCGCGACCTGCTCAAGGCGGAGGAAACCGAGACCATCGGGCAGATCATGTCCCCGGACCCGATCCACGTTGACGCCTACACCGACGAAGAAGACGCCGCCCGACTATGCGCCGACCACCAATTCAACGCGCTGCCGGTCACAGACTTAGAAGAGCGCATCATCGGCATCGTCAACATCGACACCGCTCTCGAGATCCTCGAAGAGGAAGAGACCGAAGACGCCGCACGCTCCGGTGGTACCGAACCGCTGCGTCGACCATACCTGTCCACCCCGGTCGTCTCCCTCGTCAAATCCCGCATTGTGTGGCTGCTGGTGTTGGCCGTGGGCGCCACCTTGACCGTTCAGGTGCTGGAAAGCTTCGAGTCCACCCTAGAGAAGGTCGTCGCGCTGAGCCTCTTTGTACCGCTGCTGATCGGCACCGGCGGCAACACCGGCAACCAGACCGCCACCACCGTCACCCGAGCACTGGCCCTGGGTGATGTGCGGACCCGCGACGTGCTGCGGGTAGCCGCCCGGGAAGCCTCGGTAGGATTGCTCATGGGCTCGGTGCTCGGGGTGCTTGGCTTCACCGTCGTGTCGCTGATCTATTCGGTCCCCATGGGGTTGGTAATCGGGCTGACCTTGGCGGCCATTTGCACGCTGGCCGCCACCGTCGGGGGAGTCATGCCCCTGATCGGCAAAGCCCTGAAAGTGGACCCGGCGGTCTTCGCTAATCCGTTCATTTCCACCTTCGTGGATGCCTCCGGACTCATCGTCTACTTCCTGATAGCTAAGGGAATCCTTGGTATCTAAACCTCGCCGGGATGGCTAGCATCGAAGCCAAGAGGTTCGCACAAACGAGGTTATTGTCATGGTGAGCGTAGAAACGACCAGCACTACCGAAGAAGCCGCCGCCCGGTCCGCCCGGCCAACACTCTGGCAGCTCATCCGTGACTACCCGTGGCTAGCCCTGACCCTCTTCGGGCTCATCCTCACCTTGGCGTTGCTGGTCTTCGGCGCCTCCGATGCCGCCTTCTGGATCGGCTCCGGCTTCGCCCTCGTCGTGGCGGCGTGGACCGCCGTCGGCATGGTGAAAACCCTGATGGGCGGGTCCTTAGGGATCGACATCCTCGCCGTCACCGCCATCGTGGCCGCCGTGTTCGTGGGCGAATATCTTGCCGCCCTGGTCGTCTGTCTGATGCTCACCGGCGGTGAGGCCCTAGAAGACTACGCGGCCGGCCGGGCTAAACGCGAGCTCACCGCACTCGTGGACCGTGCCCCGGTGCTGGCGCACGTGATTGCCCCCGATGGCAGCATCCAAGACGTCCCGGTCGAGGACGTGCCCACCGGCGCCACCGTGCTGGTCCGCCCGGCCGAGATCATCCCCTTGGACGGGGTACTGCTCGGCGGTACCGATTTTGAAGTGGATATCGATGAATCCACCGTCACCGGTGAACCGCTGCCGGTCGCCAAAACCGCGGGGGACAAGGTGCTCTCCGGCACCGTGGCCGGGCCACAATCCTTCCAGCTGCAGGTCAGCGCCACCGCCGAGGACTCACACTACTCGCACATTCTGAATCTGGTCCGCCAGGCCCAAGAGTCCCAGGCACCCATGGTCCGATTGGCCGACCGCTATGCCGTCCCCTTCACCTTGGTGGCCTACATCATCGGCGGTAGTGCTTGGGCTCTCTCCGGAGACCCGGTCCGCTTCGCCCAGGTGCTGGTCGTCGCCACCCCGTGCCCACTGCTGATCGCAGCCCCGGTCGCGTTCATGGCGGGCATGTCTCGGGCCGCCAACAACGGCATCATCGTCAAAGCGGCCGGCATTCTGGAAAAGCTCTCCCGCATCAAAGTGGTCGGTTTCGACAAGACCGGCACCCTGACCCACGGCACCCCGGAAGTGGTCCGTGTGGCTCCCGCCAACTCCTTCACCGAAGACCAACTGCTGGCCGCAGCCGCCTCTGCCGAACAGTACTCCTCCCACGTTTTGGCCGAATCGCTGGTCCAAGCCGCCCAACAGCGCGGACTGACCCTGAGCACCGCTTCTCACGCCGAGGAGATCGCCACCAACGGCGTGCTAGCCCAAATCGGTCAGCATCAGGTGGTCGTCGGCAAACCCGCCTTCGTCGCCGAACACGTGGGCAACTTCGACCGGGAAGAGTTCTCTGCCGGGCAAGCCGCCGTCTACGTCGGTGTAGCTGGGGTCTACGCCGGGGCCATCGTGCTGGCTGACCAGCTACGGGAGAACGCATCCGCCACGGTGCAGCGCCTGCATCAGGACGGGGTCACCTCGGTGATGATGCTCACCGGGGACGTGCGCCCCACCGCCGAAGCAATTGCGGCCGAGGCCGGCATCGACCTAGTGCACGCTGAACTGTTGCCCGAAGACAAGGTCAAGCTCATCTCCGCAGCCAGCAAGGATGAGCCAGCCATGATGATCGGCGACGGGATCAACGACGCGCCCGTGCTGGCCAGCTCCTCCGTAGGGGTGGCGATGGCCGCCCGCGGTGCCACCGCAGCTAGCGAGTCCGCCGACGTGGTCATCATCAAAGACGATATTTCCGCCGTCGGCGCCGCACTGGAAATCGGCCAAGACACCACTCGGGTCGCTCTGGAATCAATTTGGTTGGGCATCGCCATCTCCATCGGCCTGATGATCGTCGCCGCCTTCGGCGTCATCCCGGTCATCGCCGGCGCCCTGCTGCAGGAGGTTGTCGATTTGGTCGCCATCCTGAACGCGCTGCGCGCGCTGAAACCGCGCAAACGTTAGCGGCCGGAGTAAAGACACGAATAGGGGTCACAGCCGGACTGCTCGGTAAGATAGGTCTGTTGTAGTTTCCATTCGGAGGGCACTCGAGCATGGCTTCGTTGTTGTATTCCCTGGGCGCGTGGTGCGCTCGCCACGCCAAAACAGTCATCGGCCTCTGGCTGGTGATCCTCGTCGGTGTCGGTGCCCTGGCGCTGAACGTCGGCAAGGGTTTCTCCACCCAGTACGACATCCCCGGCTCGGAATACGAAAAGGTCATCGAATACCTCGACAAGAAACTGCCCGAGGACTCTGGCGGCACCGGAACGCTCGCCTTCAAGAACACCGCGGGCGGCTCCTTCAGCCAAGAACAGCAGCAGCAAATCACCGACTTGCTCAACGAGCTTGAAAACCAGCCTGCGGTGCGAGAAGTCACCAACCCGTTCACCGCCCAAGCAGACTTGGAAAAGGCCACCGCCGATGTTGCTGAGGCCGAAGAGGAACTCCAAGCCCCCGAAGAAGAGATCGCCGAAGGGCGCAAACAGGTCACCGAGGGCCGCGAAGAACTGCAGAAGCAACGTGAAGAACTTCAGGACAGCTACGACCAGCTGCCGGAACAACTCGCCGAGCAGCTGAAGTCAGACCCGGACTTTGTCTCCGGGATCCCCGCCATCGATGGGGCCCGCCAGCAGCTGGCGCAAGCCGAAGCCCAGCTGGACGCCTCAGCCAAAGAACTCGATGAGGCGGAAGAACAACTGGCTTCCGGTCGCGAAGAACTGGCTCTCGGAAAACGCCAGCTGAAACTGACCGAAGAAGTGTCCTTCCTCTCCGGTGACACCGCTCGCGGAGCCATCACCTTCACCAAGGAACCCCACAACCTAGAACCGGCCGAGCGTGAAGCGGTCACCGAGGCCATCGAGGCCGCAAAACTCACCGACATTGAAACGTACCCCGGGGTGGAAATCACCCAAGACGTCTCCGAAGTCGTGGGCGCATCCGAAGGTGTCGGCGTCATCGTCGCAGCCATCGTCCTCTTCGTGGCATTGGGGTCCGTGGTGGCGGCGGGGTTGCCCCTGATCACCGCACTCATCGGCTCCGGCATCGGCTTGGCGGGGATCTTCGCGCTGACCTCCACCGTGCAGATGACCTCCACGGACCCGGCCCTCGCGCTGATGCTCGGGCTCGGCCTGGGCATCGACTACGCGCTGCTCATCGTGCACCGGCACCGTCGCCAAATGATGGAAGGCGAACACCTGATCGCCTCCATCGCGCGGGCCAACGGCACCGCCGGCACCTCGGTGTTCTTCGCCGGTGTCATCAACATCATCGGACTCTCCGCACTGACCGTCACCGGGATCCCGTTCCTCTCCGTCATGGGCTTGGCCGCCGGCGGCACCATCGCTGTTGTCGTCGCCGCCACCCTCATGCTGGTGCCGGCCGCCTTGAAGCTCATCGGCCACCGCGTCATCCCCAAGTCAAAACTGGTGGAAGTGGCCCGTAACGAGGTCTATGACAAACAAGACCTCGCCATCGATCAAGCCAACCGCGGCTGGGGTGCTTTCGTCACCAACCACCCTTGGTTGATGATCGGGGCCTCCGTGCTGATCTTGGCCATCGTCGCCATCCCAGCCTTCTCCCTGCGTTTGGGCTTGCCCATGGGCAACTCGGAACCGCGCACCTCTGACGGCTACAAGAATTACCAGCTGATCGCCGAAAACTACGGGACCGGGTTCAACGGGCCGCTGCTGTCCGTGGTCGAACTTCAGGCTGGACTGGATGAGACCGAGCGCGAAGAAAAGACCCTCGACATCGCCGAGGACTACGCCGCCCGCGCCGACGTGCTGACCGCCATCCCCGCCACCGAATCCGCCGACGGCACCGTCCAACTGCTGCAAATCATCCCGGCCCACGCACCGGATACGGAAGCCACCGAGAACCTCGTTCACGACCTGCGCGATGGCGAGGCCGCGCTCGGCGAGAAACACGATGTCACCGTCGTGGGCTACGCCGGACAAACCGTGGCCAACATCGACATTTCGGACAAGGTCGCCGGCGCCCTGCCGCTCTACCTGACCATCGTCATCGCGCTTTCACTGCTGCTGCTGACCATGATCTTCCGCTCCATCTGGGCCCCCGTCATGGCCTCGGCCGGCTTCCTGCTCTCGGTCGGAGCCGCCTTCGGTGCCGTCGTAGCCATCTACCAGTGGGGCTGGCTCGGCCCGCTCTTCGGTGTACATGACCCGACGGCGGTGCTGTCCTTCCTGCCGATCCTGCTGATCGGTGTGCTCTTCGGCCTGTCCGTCGACTACCAGATCTTCATCGTCTCCGGCATGCGGGAAGCCTGGACCCACGGGTTGGACTCCCGCACCTCTGTCCGGCTCGGCTACCGCCAAGGCGGCGCCGTGGTCACCGCGGCCGGGATCATCATGGTCTCCGTCTTCGCCGGGTTCATCTTCTCCGGGGTCACCATGATCCGCCCCATCGGTTTCGGGTTGGCCTTCGGCGTGCTGGTAGACGCCTTCCTGATCCGGACCACCTTCATCCCCGCAGTGATGCACCTATTCGGCAAACACGCCTGGTGGCTGCCACGCTGGATGGACAAGATCATGCCGGACATGGACGTGGAGGGCGCCAAACTCGAGGCCAAACTGGACGCCCACCGCAACGGTAAACTCGAGGGACGCTAAGAGAGCTGAGGGCCAGAGGCTTACGGGGTAGGACCGGTCAACCTGGTGGTGATCTGCTGCCCGGCCGCCACGCACGCTCGCACCAGCTCCGCCAGCTGATCGGTCACCCGATACCGGGGTGCGGACAACAGCAAACAGAACGGGTGCGGGCTCCGCGCCGAGGTAATCGAGACCGCAACGCCGGTCTCATCCGGCTGGGTCATCCCGTCATTGACGGCGTAGCCGCGCTCACGTACCTCCGCCAACAACGCCAAATACTCCTCCACCTGCACGCCTGGAGGTAACACAATTTCTTGGCGCTCCACCAAAGAGCGGACCCGGTCCGCAGGCTCGGCGGCCAAGAAGACCTGAATCGAGGCTGAATAACCGGTGTTATAGCGAGCGCCCAGCGGGGAGGTGTGCTTGATGCGCAGCGGGGATTCAATCTGTTCCACACACACGGCCTCGTGGTTCTCCCACGCCATCAGCGAGCAGGTCTCCTCCGTCGCTGCGGCCAACTCCGCCAGAATCGGTGCAGCAACTTTGCGGGTATCAAACTCCGCCAGCAGGGGAGAAACCAAGAAGATCAGCCCAGTACCAAGACGATACTTACGGGAATGCTCATCCTGAGCCACAATCTCCTGGCTCTCCAAGTTAGCCAAAATGCGGGAGACCGTAGACTTGTGCAGCCCCACCTTATTGGCAATCTCCGTGACCCCCAGCAAGGGCTCAGTGGTGGAGAAACAGCGCAGCACCGCGAACGCGTTGTGTAAGACCGAGGCTGAAGCCCCGCCGGTTTCTGTACTCACGTAGCTGCCTCCTAGGGCCTTCTGCGCCGACCTCTTCATCATAAACACAAGCGGGGCCACGGCCACCACTATCGGTGTGACCGTAACCCCGCTTGTTGCTGCACCCCCGTGCGCCCGTCCTAGGCGTCGATGATGTTGTTTTCTGGGCCGAGGCCGAACTTCGTGATGTTCTCCGCCCCGTTCTCGTTGACCACCAAGATGTCGTGCTCACGGTAGCCACCGGCGCCTGGTTCGCCATCCATGATGGTGATCATCGGCTCCATGGAAACCACCATGCCCGGTTCGATGACGGTCTCGATGTCCTCGCGCAATTCCAACCCGGCTTCACGGCCGTAGTAGTGCGAGAGGACGCCGAAGGAGTGACCATAACCGAAAGTACGCTTAGGCAGGATGCCGTACTTGGTGTAGATCTTGTTCAACTCGTGGCAGATTTCCCCGCAGACCGCACCCGGTTTGATCAGCTCCAGCCCGGCGTAGTGGACTTCCAAGTTGATCTTCCACAGCTCCAGCGAACGTGGGTCCGGCTGGCCCAAGAACATGGTCCGCTCCAACGCCGTGTAGTAGCCGGCGGTCATGGAGAAGCAGTTCAGGGACAGGATGTCGCCGCGCTCCAATTTCCGGGTCGTCGCCCAGTTGTGTGCCCCGTCGGTGTTGATCCCGGACTGGAACCACACCCAGGTGTCGCGGATTTCGCTGTTCGGGAAGGACTTGGCGATCTCGTGGGTCATCGCCTCGGTGCCGATCAGTGCCAATTCGTACTCGCTGATGCCTTCCCGGATCGCGGCCTTGATGGCCTCGCCGCCAAGGTCGGCAATCCGTGCGGACTCCTTGATCACGGCGATCTCTTCGGCGGACTTGATCATCCGTTGGCGCATCGCCGGCTGGGAGACGTCCACGAGCTCGACGCCGGGGAAGGTCGTGGCCAGCTGCTCGCGCTGCAGCAGGGTCACGGTGTCCTCTTCGATGCCGAGTCGTTTGACGACGACGCCGCGTTCGGCCAGTGCCTGGGTGATCCCGTAGTAGAAGTTGTCCCGACGCCAGTCAGTGTAGACAATGTTCTCCCCGTAGCTGCGCCGCCACGGCATCCCCGCATCAATGTTCGCGGTGATCGTCACGGTGTCCTCGGCGGTGACCACCATGCCGTAGGACCGGCCGAAATAGGTGAACAGGAAGTCCGAGTAGTACTTAATGCCCTGGTAGCTGGTCAGCAGCACCGCGTCCAAGTCCAACTCGGACATGATCGCCCGCAGTCCGGCCAACCGGCGTTCGAACTCGGCGTCAGAGAAAGTCAGCGGGACTTTCTCGCCGTTGTGCAGGACCTTCAGGCGGTCGAGTTCATCGATGCTGGTGGCGTTGGAACCGGCGGTGTTTGGGGCATCATTCATCAGGGTCATGGAAGGTTTTCCTTTCAACGTGTTCTCAAAGAGGGGAGGAGAAGAAGTGATTTCGTTAGCGCAATTTCTTGCGGGAGGTTTCGACGGCGAAGGACACCGCGATCAAGGAGACAATCGAGGCCGCCACCAGATAGAAGCCGGGGGCCAAATCGTTGCCGGTGCTCTGAATCAGCCAGGTAGCCACGAACGGTGCCGTACCGCCGAAGAGGGCGTTCGAAAGGTTGAAGCTGACGGCGAATCCGGAGTAGCGGACCTTCGTCGGGAAGATTTCTGCCAGGAAGCTCGGCAGGGTGCCATCGTTGAGGGTCAGCATGCCACCAAGCAGGATCTGGATCAGCAGGATCATCAGGAAGTTGCCGGTGTCCAAGATCATGAACGCTGGGACCGTCAGCACAATGAAGCAGACGGAGGCGACAATCAGCATACGCTTGCGACCGAACCGGTCGGAGAGCATCCCGGTGCCGAGGATGAAGAAGATGTAGGTCAGCAGCGCCACGGTGGTGGCAAAGTGCGATTGACCCTCGGGCAGCTTGACCACGGTGGTCAGGTAGGTCGGCATGTAGGAGAGGATCACGTAGAAGCCGACGGCGTTGAGCAACACCACTCCGGAGGCCAGCAACAGTGACTTCCAGTGGTCCCGGAACAAGTCTTTAGCCGGGGCCTTGATGGCTTCGTCTTTTTCCGCCAGCTCACGGAATGCCGGGGTGTCTTCCAGTTTGGACCGGATGTAGCGGCCGATCAGGCCCATCGGTGCTGCCAGCAGGAACGGCAAGCGCCAGCCCCAGTTGGTCAGGTCTTCCTCGCTGAGCAAGGTGGTGAGCATGCCGGCAATCAGGGAGCCCAGAAGCAGGCCGGTCGCGGTACTGGCGGGCACCACCGCGGCGTAAAGACCGCGCTTGCGGCGGGGTGCGTACTCCACCAAGAACGCTGAAGCACCAGCGTACTCACCCGATGCGGAAAAGCCCTGGGCAACGCGCATGACCAACAGGAGGATCGGCGCCCAAATCCCGATGACGGAGTAGCTCGGGATCAGCGCGATGCAGAACGTGGCCGCGGACATGATGAGGATGGACAGGGCCAGAGCTTCGCGGCGGCCGACGCGGTCGCCGTAGTGGCCCCAGAAGAACCCACCGATCGGGCGCACCAAGAAGGAGATGGCGAACAGCGCGAAGGTGGACAGCAGCGCGACCTGCGGGTCGGCTTCAGGGAAGAAAACTTTGGAAATGGTGATGGCCAAGTAACCGTAGACGGCGTAGTCGAACCACTCGACAAAGTTGCCGATGAAGCTGGCCGTGACGACTTTCTTGCGGGTGGCAGAAGCGACTTTCTGATCGGGGATACGCTGCTGACCGCTCAACGAAATGAGCGAGGTATCTGGATTAGCTGGATCCGCGCCGTGGCGCTCGTCGACCTTCTGCGGTTCGTGGGGTGTGCTCATGTGTGCCTACTTAGATGAATACCCTTTGTTGCAATAACTGCAACGGTGTTGCGTTCAACGATATGGCGCAGGTCACAGTTGGTCAAGGTTTTTTCTGGTGAATTTTTGCCACGGGCACAGGTGACTTTTGCGTAGCCCTGAAAAATCAGCCTCGATGGCGCACGAAAAACTTTTTAACAGCACAAAGCCGGGTGAGTGACGCATGCTGTGCTGCGGCGTCTCACCCGGCCTCGTAGTGGGGTCGTTGCCCTCGCTCTTTAGTTCAGCGGAGTCGCTTCCGCGTGCTGGGCCGCCAACTTCATGTACGTCTTAGCGTTGTTCAGCAGGCCAGCTTGCTCCTCCTCGGTGAGCTCCTTGCGCACCTTGCCGGGGACACCGGCGACGAGGGAGCCCGGTGGGATGACGGTGCCTTCCAGCACCACCGCACCGGCCGCAATGAGGGAGTTCGCCCCGACGACGGCGCCATTCATGATGGTGGCGCTCATCCCGACGATGCAGTTGTCCTCCACGGTGCAGCCGTGCACGACGGCGTTGTGGCCAACCGAAACGTTCTCGCCAACGGTGCACGGGAAACCAGGATCGGCGTGCAGCACGACGTTGTCTTGCAGGTTAGAGTTCTTGCCCACCCGGATCGGGGCGGAGTCACCGCGGGCCGATACGCCGTAAAATGCGGAAGCTCCGTCCTCGAGCTTCACATCCCCGGTAATGGCCGCGGTAGGAGCTACGTAGACGTTTTCACCCAAGACAGGGGTTGCGCCGTTGACAGTGTAAAGATGAGCCATGTCGTCCTTCGTGTTGGTGTGACTTCGTGACTGGGCCTGTGTAAGCAGGTGCTGCCTTTGAGCTTAGTCGACCAGCCACCGCCAAGCACCCGAAAGCTACGCAGGTGACCGGCAGGCCGGCTAGCTGAAGACGACTGTGCGGTTACCATCCATCAAGACGCGACGGTCTGTGTGCCACTGAACCGCTTTGGACAAGGTCTGTCCTTCGACGTTGCGCCCGATGGCCACCAGCTCTGCAGCAGATTCACTGTGCGTCACCCGGACCACGTTCTGTTCGATGATGGGGCCCTCATCCAAGTCCTCGGTCACGTAATGGGCCGTGGCGCCAATCAGCTTCACGCCACGCTCGTGAGCCTGGTGGTAGGGGCGCGCGCCCTTGAAGGCGGGCAGGAAGGAGTGGTGGATGTTGATCGCTTTTCCGGCCAGCTTGCTGGTGAGCTCGTCCGAGAAAATCTGCATGTAGCGGGCCAACACCACCAGCTCGATGTCATACTCATCGATGATCTTCAGCAGCCGGGCTTCTGCTTCTGGCTTGGTGTCCTTGGTGATCGGGATCTGCTCAAAGTTGATCCCGTAGAAGTAGGCGTGCTGCTTCAGATCCTGGTGGTTGGAGACCACCAACGGCACATCAATGTTCAGCTGGCCCATGTGGTTGTTGAACAACAGCTCGTTCAAGGTGCGAGGATCCTTGGAGCACATGATCAGGGTCCGGACCTTGTCGGACTTGCGGTACAGGCCCAGTTTCATGTCAAAACGTTCCTTGACCGGCGCCATTTTCTCTTCCAGTTCTTCGAAGCTGCCGGTAGCGTCCGCTTCGATCCGCAAGAAGAAGGTTCCCGAGTCAGGGGAGTAGAACTGCTGAGATTCGGCGATGTTGCCGCCGATCTCAAGCAGCACCTCGGAAACGGCGTG
Source organism: Micrococcoides hystricis (assembly GCF_042434215.1). Taxonomy (NCBI): domain Bacteria; kingdom Bacillati; phylum Actinomycetota; class Actinomycetes; order Micrococcales; family Micrococcaceae; genus Micrococcoides; species Micrococcoides hystricis. The sequence goes on from NZ_JBHLUB010000026.1 coordinate 73,826, forward strand.
GACAATGCCCGGCTGGTCTTTACAGGCAACGGTCAAGATAAAACGTTCGGTCATGGAAATACTCTCTTTGCGCAAATCTGGTTCGCGTGAACCACGTGGCTCAACGCTGGTCGCTGGTGCTATTGAAACACCACGGGTGGTCAAATGCTAGTCAGTTCCGGCCCTGAAGACTCCAGAAATGAAGTCCGCAGTGACAGGCCGGAGAGGGCGGTCAAGGGCGGATCAGAAGACGGAGCGCAGGCTGCGCTCAAACTCCTCAATGTGGTCGATGGTGGTGGCGGCAGCAGCGTCGCCATCGCCGGCGATGATGGATTCCAGCAGGTCAACGTGATCAGAAAAATGGGTGGCCAGCCCCGGGATCCGATGAATGGCCAGCGTCCAAATCCGGGTGGCCAAGTAGTGGTAGCGGGCCAGCACGTCGGCCAGATGGGTGTTGCCGCAGGCGGTATAGATCCCGTGGTGCACTGCGACGTCCAGCCGCAGTAGGGTCTGTGTGCCCTCGCTGGAGAGAAGGCCGGGCGCGGCCAGGGATTCTGCTCCTTGTTCAGCGGTGAGTTGGGTGACGAGGTCGCGGATCTCTGCGAGGTGATGGCGCTGGGTGGGCGTGGCGCGGTCCGCGGCGGCGCGGGCGGCCAGCGGCTCCAAGGCCAAACGCAACTCGGTGATCTCTGCCAGCTCGGCGATGTCGACGGTGGTCGCGAAGGTGCCCCGGCGCGGGTAGCTGACGACCAAGTGGTCCATTTCCAAGCGCTTGAGTGCCTCGCGGATGGGGGTGCGGCCCACGCCCAGCTCGCTGGCCAGCTCGGACTCGTTAATGGGCGAACCTGGCTGAATCTGCAGCAGCACCAATTTTTCTTTCACCGCACCGTAGGCGCGATCGGCCATGGACGTGCTGCTGACACCCCATTGGGGCATCGTGGTCAGGGTGGCAGTCATTGGGCTACTTCCTCGTCGATCGCGGTGTTGGTTCGGGCGGCGTTATTCCCGATGTTCTCATATATCAGCTGCTCTGGAAGCGGTTTCTGCGGATTATGAGCTATCAACTAGTGCAGCAAGCCGCGGTTTTTGGACTCATCCAAAAAGAGTTCGGAAAAACCCTTGACCGGGGTGTGAGCTGCGCCATAGCATGATCAACATCTTATATATCAGTTGTTGACCAAGGTTTTTAAGATCTATTTGAAAACCTCTAGGGAGCATCCGTGACAGAAACCACCACCGCCGCAGTGACCAACCTTGATTCCGACTTGGCCACCCTTGACCCGGAAGTCTACCGGGAAATTCAGCACGAATTAGACCGTCAACAGAACACCTTGGAAATGATCGCCTCGGAGAATTTCGCCCCGCTGGCCGTCATGGAAGCCCAAGGCTCGGTCCTGACAAACAAATACGCTGAAGGCTACCCCGGCCGTCGCTACTACGGTGGTTGCGAGCACGTGGACGTGATCGAATCGCTGGCCATTGAGCGCGTCAAAGCCCTCTTCGGCGCCGAACACGCCAACGTTCAACCGCACTCCGGTGCTCAGGCCAATGCCGCCGTCATGTTTGCGCTGCTCAACCCCGGAGACACCATTCTCGGTTTGTCGCTGGATCACGGCGGACATCTGACCCACGGCATGCGGCTGAACTTCTCCGGCAAACTCTACAACGTCGTCCCGTACGAAGTTGAGCGCGAAGACGCCCGCATCAACATGGACAAAGTTGCGGCGTTGGCACGGGAACACAAACCAAAACTCATCGTTGCCGGCTGGTCCGCCTACCTGCGCACCCTCGACTTTGAGCGCTTCCGGCAGATCGCCGACGAGGTGGGCGCCTACCTCATGGTGGACATGTCGCACTTCGCGGGCTTGGTGGCCGCAGGGCTACACCCCAACCCGGTTCCGCACGCGCACGTCACCACGACCACCACCCACAAGACCCTCGGTGGGCCTCGAGGCGGGGTCATCCTCACCAGCAATGAGCTCGCCAAGAAGATCGACTCCGCGGTCTTCCCCGGCCAACAGGGCGGCCCGCTTGAACACGTGATCGCGGCTAAAGCCGTGGCTTTCAAACTTGCGGGTGAAGAGGCTTTTGCCGACAGGCAGCGGCGTACACTTGCTGGCGCCAAGATCTTGGCCGAACGTCTGAGCCAAGAGGACGTGCGCCAAGCGGGGATTTCACTGGTCTCCGGCGGAACCGATGTGCACTTGGTCCTGGTGGATCTGCGTGATTCCGTGCTCGACGGCAAACGCGGTGAAGACCGCCTGCATCGGGCCGGCATCACGGTCAATCGCAACTCGGTACCGTTCGATCCCCGGCCGCCCATGATTTCTTCCGGCCTGCGGATCGGAACCCCGGCGCTAGCCACACGCGGCTTTGACGAGAAGGCATTCGCCGAAGTCGCGGACATCATCGCCGGTGTGCTGCTGGCCGACACCGAAGACGAAGCCGCCGAAGCGGCCACCCTAGAAGAACTTTCTGAACGGGTACGTGCGCTCGCAGACCGCTACCCGCTCTACCCACACCTGAACGACTCAGCGACGTAAGGACAATTCAGCATGAGCATCAAAATCGTCGACAAGGACGTGCTGAACACCAATCAGCGTGAACTGCCTGAACACCCGGACTTCATGTGGGCCAACCCGGATCCGAAAAAGTCCTACGATGTGGTGATTATCGGCGGTGGCGGCCACGGTCTGGCGACCGCCTACTACCTAGCCAAGAATCACGGCATCACCAATGTGGCGGTCCTGGAAAAAGGCTGGTTGGCCGGCGGCAACATGGCCCGCAACACCACCATCATCCGCTCCAACTACCTGTGGGATGAATCCGCCGGGATCTACGAGCACTCCCTAAAGCTCTATGAGGGACTCGAAGAAGAACTGGGCTACAACATGTTCTTCTCCCAGCGCGGAGTACTCAACCTGGCCCACACCCTGGGGGATGTGCGTGAGTCCGTACGTCGGGTCGAAGCCAACCGGCTCAACGGTGTGGACTCAGAATGGTTGGACCCGCAGCAGGTCAAAGAAGTTTGCCCCATCATCAACATCAACGATGACATCCGGTACCCGATCATGGGGGCCACCTACCAACCCCGGGCTGGCATCGCCAAGCACGACTGGGTGGCGTGGGGCTACGCCAAACGCGCCGCTGAGCTCGGGGTAGACCTGATTCAGAACTGTGAAGTCACCGGCATCATGCGTGAGGGAAACCGGGTTACCGGTGTCCAGACCACCCGTGGCACCATCGCCGCCGGCAAGGTGGCGCTCTGCGCGGCCGGGCACACCTCCGTGCTGGCCGAGCTGGCCGGCATCAAGGTGCCCATCCAGTCCCACCCCCTGCAGGCATTGGTGTCAGAGTTGCATGAAATGGTGCACCCCACCGTGGTCATGAGCAACCACGTGCACGTCTACGTTTCACAGGCGCACAAGGGCGAACTAGTCATGGGCGCGGGCATCGATACCTACAACGGGTACGGCCAGCGCGGGTCCTTCCACGTCATCGAACACCAGATGTCCGCCGCGGTTGAGCTGTTCCCAATCTTTGCCCGGGCCCATCTGCTGCGTACTTGGGGTGGCATTGTCGACGTCACTTTGGACGCGTCCCCGATCGTGTCCAAGACCGAGGTGGACCAACTGTACGTCAACTGTGGTTGGGGCACCGGCGGGTTCAAGGGCGTGCCGGCCGCCGGCTACACCTACGCCCACACCATCGCCGAGGACGAACCCCACGAACTCAACGCCGGATTCAGCCTCGAACGCTTCGTCACCGGCAACCTCATCGATGAGCACGGCGCCGCAGCCGTGGCCCACTAAGACCGCACACCTGATGGAGAACGAATCACCATGTTGATGATCGAATGTCCGTTCTGCGGACTGCGCGCCGAAACCGAATTTTCCTACGGAGGCCAAGCCCACGTCGCCTACCCGGCAGACCCGGAAGCGTTGAGCGATGAAGAATGGGCGCACTACCTGTTCTACCGGGAGAACCCGAAAGGCTCCTTCTACGAACGCTGGGCGCACACCGCCGGGTGCCGCAAATGGTTCAACGCCCTCCGCGACACCCACAGCTACAAGATCGCCGCCACCTATAAGCTCACGGATCCGAAACCGGAACTGCCGCAGCCGCCGCAAGCACAACCAACCTTGGCGCCACCGGCCAGCTGAGATGCACCACAGACCAGAAAGAGAGTGAAACCATGACTGAAAAAGCTTGCGCAGCCCACCGCATCGGTGATGGTGCTGCCGCCGGTTCGCTGACTTCGGACACCCCCGTGACCTTCACCGTCGACGGCGAGACCTACACAGGGCTGGCCGGGGATACCCTGGCCTCCGCGCTGCTGGCCAACGGCCGCATCCGGGTCGGCGATTCTATCTACCGCCGCCGTCCACGCGGGATCCTGTCTGCCGGCGTCGAAGAACCGAACGCCTTCGTCCTAGTTGAGGGCGAGCACAACGAATCCATGTTGCCGGCAACCACCGTGGAAGCAGTCGAGGGACTCTCGGCCCGGCTCCTAGAAGGTATAGGGACCTTGGATGCCCGCAAGGACACCGAGGAATACGACAAGCACACCGTTCACGTTGAAGTTGCCGTCGTTGGTTCGGGCCCGGCAGGGCTGGCGGCCGCGAAAGCCGCCGCTGCCTCCGGCAAACGCGTGGTGTTGCTGGAACAGGACCATGCCTTTGGCGGCACCCTGTTAGACGTTCTCGCCGATGACGAGACCAGCCGCATCGATGAGGTGCCGGCAGCCGATTGGGCCGCCCAAACCGTGGCTGAACTGGAAGCGGCCAAGAATGTTCGCCTGCTCAAACGCACCACCGTGTTGGGTTCATACGACAATAACTACTTGGTGGCAGTTGAGGACCGCGAGGGCGGTTACCGGGCCGCGGGCCAAGAACGTCCCGATGGGGTCTCCCGGCAGCGGCTCTGGCACATCATCGCCAAGGAAGTCGTGCTGGCCACCGGCGCTTTCGACCGGCCGCTGGTCTTCGCCAATAACGACCTGCCCGGTGTGATGTTCGCCTCCGCCGTACAACGCTACCTGGGCCGCTACGGGGTGTTGGCGGGCAAGAACATGGTCTTCTTCACCACCCATGACGGCCCATACTGTACAGCAATTGCCGCGGCACGGGCCGGGGCAGAGGTGACGCTGATCGATTCGCGGGCCGATTCAGCGCAGACGGCCGCGGCCGAGGCCGCCGGTGTTCGCGTACGCCACAATTCCGTGGTGGTAGACGCCGAAGGCGAAGACTGCGTGCGCGCCGTATGGGTAGCCACCCGCGGCGCCGAAGATCAAGCCGAGCAACTGGACGCTGACCTGCTGGTGGTCTCCGGTGGACTCTCCCCGAACGTGAACCTACACTCCCAGCGTCAAGGCCGCATGCATTGGGACGAGCAGCTGGCCGGCTTCGTGCCGACCGCCGCGGTAGAGCACCAGCACACCGTTGGTGCGCTGAACGGTAGCTACAGCTTGGCCCGTGCGCTCGCCGAAGGCACAGCAGCCGGCACCGCCGCAGCCGCCGGCCAGAGCAGTGACTTCTACGATCCGGAAACCGTTTCCGCCCGCGTGGCTGAGACCGGCCAAGCAGACCAGCTTTGGTTCGTACCCGGCCGTCAAGCACACCAGTCACTCGGTCACGAGGCGACCCAGTTGGAAGCGCTGGCGGACTACTTTGTCGACTATCAGCGCGATAACACCGTCCGGGACGTGCTGCGCGCCACCGGCGCCGGCATGCTGTCGGTGGAACACGTCAAACGCTACACCTCCATCTCGACCGGTGTGGAACAGGGCAAAATCGGTGGCGTGGCCACCATCGGGCTGATTGCCCAGGCCATCACCGGTGGGGAAGTGAACTCAGTGGCTACCGGCCAGCCAAGCCAGCAACCAGCCAACACCGCCGCAACTGCGGCGACTGCCGAAACCGGACAGGCCCAGCCGCGCCCGGTATCCCCGGGACAGATCGGTACCACCACGTTCCGTGCCCCCTTCACCCCGGTCGCTTTCGCCGCGCTGGCCGGCCGTGCCGTCGGGGAGCTCTACGATGCCGCCCGGGAGACGAACATCCACCCGTGGCACGTCGAGCACGGTGCGCTCTTTGAAGACGTGGGTCAGTGGAAACGGCCCTGGTACTACCCGCAGGACGGCGAAGACATGGAGGCCGCCGTCGCCCGCGAATGCCGGGCGGCACGTGAATCGGTAGCCTTCATGGACGCCACCACGTTAGGGAAAATCGACATCAAAGGCACCGATGCGGCGGAGTTCCTGAACCGGGTCTACACCAACGGGTTCCTGAAACTGCCGGTGGGTAAGGCCCGTTACGGGATCATGTGCACCCCCGATGGCATGGTGTTCGACGATGGGGTGACCACGCGCTTGGCGGAGGATCACTTCTTCATGACCACCACGACCTCCGGTGCCGCGGACGTGCTGGAGTGGCTGGAAGAGTGGTCGCAGACCGAATGGCCGGAGCTGGACGTGGTGTTCACCTCCGCCACCGAGCAGTACACAACGATTGCTGTGGTCGGGCCGAAGTCGCGGGACGTCATCGCCAAAGTGGCCCCAGACTTGGATGTGTCCAAGGAGGGCTTCGGGTTCATGGAGTACCGCAACACCACCCTGGCCTCCGGCATCGACGCCCGCATCGTGCGCATCACCTTCTCCGGCGAACTGGCCTACGAGATCAACGTGCCCACCTACTACGGGCTGAAGGTCTGGGAGGATGTGGCCGAAGCCGGCGCCGAATTCAACATCACCCCGTACGGGACCGAAACGATGCACGTGCTGCGTGCGGAGAAGGCCTACCCGATCGTGGGCCAAGACACCGATGGCACCGTGACCCCGCAGGACTTGGGCATGGACTGGATTGTCTCGAAGATCAAAAAAGACTTTATTGGCAAGCGCTCCTACAGTAGGCTGGCCAATACTGCCGCCGACCGGAAGAAATTGGTCAGCGTCCTGCCGGTCGACACAGCCCTGAAACTGCCGGAAGGAACGCAGCTGGTGCGCGCCGAAGACCTCGGCGACTACACCGGGGAGAACCTACCGGATCGCCCAATCCCCATGCAGGGTTTTGTCACCTCTAGCTACCACTCCCAAGCCCTGGGCCGCAGCTTCGGCCTAGCGCTGATCAAGAACGGACCGGACCTCATCGGGCAGAAACTGATGGCGTCCTTCGAGGGCCAGCTGGCCGAAGTCGAAGTCGGTCCGACCGTCCTGTTTGACCCAGAAGGAGAACGCCGAGATGGCTAACGCAACCGTACTTTCTTACCGTCGCAGCCCCGCGGGGGACCGGCACGAGCAGATGGCGGCCGCCAGCAACGAGCGGGTGGCCCTGAAAGAAGTCCCGTTTCAAACCCAGATTGGGCTGCGCGCCGAACTGGGCTCGGAGGCGGCACAAGCCCTAGAGAACCTGTTCGGTGCGGGCCTGCCGGAACGGGTCGGCCACGTGGTTCCGGTGCAACAACCGGTGCCGGGCCAGCTGCTGTGGCTGGGACCGGATGATTTCCTGCTGGTGGCCGCCGATGAGGCGGAGCTGGACCTCAGCTCGGCCGAACTGGCCGCCGAATTGGCCAAGACCATCGGCACCCACCGGGGCCAAGCCGTGGAACTGACTGCCAACCGGACGGTGCTGGAACTGTCTGGGCCCCATGCCACCGACGTGCTGTACAAGATGGTCGAAGTGGACGTGCACCCTGACGTGTTCGCCGTCGACACCGCCATCCTGACACTGGTGGCCGGCTCTTCGGTCGTGCTCTGGCGCACCGCGGCCGAGACCTGGTGGCTGCTACCGCGCGCCTCGTTCACCCCGCACACCGTGAACTGGTTGCTGGACGCAATGCGCGAGTACGTTTAGCCCTTGTTTCTTCCTCTACCAGCCCCGATAGCCACGAACTAGGAGTCAGTTTCTATGTCTTTGAGTGTGTTGGATTTGTTTTCAATCGGCATCGGCCCGTCCTCGTCCCACACGGTGGGGCCCATGCGGGCGGCCAAGCAGTTCATCGACTTGCTGGCCGAAGCGGACCAGCTGCACAGCACCGCCCGGCTGAAGACCGAACTGTTCGGCTCCCTCGGGGCGACCGGGCGGGGCCATAGCTCCGACTCCGCAGTGCTGTTGGGGCTGGAAGGGGAAGACCCACAAACGGTGGACACCATCGCGGCCCCGGGCCGGGTCCGCGACATCGTGGCCGAGGGCCGGCTACGGCTAGCGGGCGAACACGAGATCAACTTTGACCGGGAAACAGACCTCATCTTGCACATGCGCAAGTCGCTGCCGGCCCACCCTAACGGGATGACCTTCACGGCCTTCGCGGCCGATGGGACGGTGCTGGCCGAACGCAGCTACTATTCGATCGGTGGCGGCTTTGTGGTGGACGGGGACGCCTCCGAGGAAGACACCGTGGTGGCGGATCAGACGGAACTGCCATACCCGTTCTCCACCGGGGATGAGCTGTTGGAGGTTTGTACCCGCCACGAGATGACCATCCCGGAAGTGATGGCAGCCAACGAGGAGGCCTGGCGGCCCGCAGAGCAGACCCGGGAGGCGCTGCTGCACATCTGGTCGGTCATGCAGGAGTGCGTGGAGAACGGCTCCAACCGGGACGGTGTCCTACCCGGAAATCTGATGGTCCCGCGACGGGCCGCGAACCTGAAGAAGACACTGGAACACCTAGAGAGCATGTACGACCGCTACCAGGACCCGATGCGGGCGATGGAGTGGGTCAACCTGTACGCGCTGGCGGTCAATGAGGAGAACGCCTCCGGCGGCCGCATCGTCACGGCTCCCACCAATGGTGCCGCGGGCATCATCCCGGCCGTGCTGCACTACTACTGGCATTTTGTGGATGGGGCCACCGAGGACGGGATCGTGGACTTCTTGCTCACCGCCGGCGCCATCGGGATCCTCTTCAAACTCAACGCCTCCATCTCCGGGGCCGAAGTGGGCTGCCAGGGAGAGGTCGGCTCCGCCTGCGCGATGGCAGCCGGCGCACTCTGCCAAGTGCTGGGCGGCAGCCCGGAACAGGTGGAGAACGCGGCGGAGATCGGCATCGAGCACAACCTCGGGCTGACCTGTGACCCGGTGGGCGGACTGGTGCAGATCCCGTGCATTGAGCGCAACGCGATGGCCTCCATCAAGGCGATCAACGCGGCCCGGCTTTCCATTCACGGCGATGGTAGCCACAAGGTGAGTCTGGATGTGGCGATCAAGACCATGAAGGATACCGGGGCCGACATGAAGAAGAAATACAAGGAAACCTCACGCGGGGGGCTGGCCGTCAACGTGATCGAATGCTAACCGGGCAGGCGCCAGGTCAGTAAGATCGAGGGTGGAGGATGCTCTGACGATCACACTGAGAAGGAGAGCTACGTGAACAACCCCGACGCGCACACCCAGCCCGAGCAGGCAACGGAGCAATCAACCAAGGAAGGCTCGGCTTCTGAAGGCCGGCCAGTTGCGCTGATTACCGGGGCCAGCAGCGGCATCGGGCGGGCCGTGGCCGTGGCGCTCGCGGACACCCATCACATTGTTGTTGGGGGCCGGGATGTGCAGCGCGTGAACGAGTTGGTGGAGCAGCTGCCAGCAGCCAGCCCGTTTGTGGTGGATCTGCTGGACTCGGACGCTGTGCGACGGGCCGCTGCCGAGGTGGTGGAGCGCTTGGGCCGGGTTGATGTGCTGGTGCATTCGGCCGAGATGATGTTCAAGGCGCCCTCGGAATCCTTCACCCGAGTTCAGTGGCGTCACGGCTTTGAGGTGAACGTGTTTGCCCCCGTCGAGCTGACGAATGCTCTGCTGCCTACGCTGCGCGCCAGCCACGCGGACGTAGTGTTCTTGAACTCCGGTTCCGGGCTGTACACCTACCCCGGCGGCACCCTGTACTGCGGGACGAAGTTTGCGTTGAAGGCTTTCGCTGACGCGCTGCGTGAGGAAGAGCGAGCCAATGACGTGCGGGTGATCTCGATTCACCCCGGCCGCGTGGCGACCCCGATGCAGGTGCATGCTCGGGCCTTGGATAACCTGCCGTATGAACCTGAAAAGTATGCAACGGTGGAGGATATCGCAGCGACGATCAAGGTTGCGTTAGAGACGTCCCGGGCGGCCACCGTTGAGACGGTGGTGGTGCGGCCGAGCCGGGCCTAAGCCTGGATAGGGGCGGGACTGGGGCCGGGCGTACCGGCTGGATGAAGCTAGAACGGTGGTTGATCTGTCTGCGCTAGCCGTGCCCGGTAGTCCTCCCACGCCTCGGCGTCGAGGGGTAGCTGCGGCTGGGTGGTGGTGTGCCGACCGGTGGCCGCGTCGGTGAACGTGCGTGCGCCATCGCCGCTGTGCGGTGCAGCTGTAACCGACCACCAACGGGCGGACAGTCCGGTGTGGTGGTGACGGCACTCCAGTTCAAGATTGGTGTAGCTGGTGGCCCCGCCGTGAGCCCACGGGTCGGTGTGGTTCAGTTCGCAGTCCCGAGGCGGCACATGGCAGCCGGGGTGTCGGCAGTGCTGGTCACGGGCGATGATGAGTTCTTTGAGTGCTTGATCCGGCTGGTGTCTTCGCCCTAACCCGAGCGGGTAACCGGAAATCGGGTCGGTGATCACGGTGCGCATGAACTGGGCCCGGTGGAAATACTCTGCGGCCGTGGCGGTATCGAGGTCCTCGCCGCTGACGAGATCGCGGGCAGTGGGCCGTGCACTTCCGACGACGGCTGGGTGAGGGCTGATGCGTTCTTCTGCCGGTTGTGAAAAGTGCTCCCGGTTGGCGAGGGCTTGGCGGTGCAGTTCCGGATATTTGTGCTCCAAATAGCCCAGTTGGTCCTCGGCTAGGCATGCTCCCAGTCCGATGGCGTCCTCGAGGTCGAGCAGCAGGAGGACCGAGTGGGTGCTCTTGCTGGTTGCCTCGGCCGTACTGCTGGCGTCGGTTCCGGTGAGCAAGGTGTGGACGAAAAGGTCTGCTTCGAGCTGGGTTCTGGTGCGTCCTGCGGCTTGGCCCTTCTTGTGTGCCGCGTTGGCGGCTGCCTTGATTTTCCGTTCGATGGCGTGGGCCTGCGTCGTCGGGATGAAACCGGTGATGGTTGACATGCCGTCGCCGCAATCGTGGACGCTGATCCGTCGTGCAGCGTGGGCATCACTGTGCCGTTGCTGGGCGTTTTTGGGGTGGTGTTGTTCGCGCAGGTTTCTGGCTTGGCGGCGGAAGTCTTCCTCGGTGGGAGCCGTGCCGGCCGTTTCGGCAAGTGCTGTTCCGAGCTGGGTTTTGCCGACTCGACCCGTTCGAGTTCGCGCTGGTAGGCACCGGAATCCCACGGATTGCCCTCGGGGTCGCGTTTGGGATGAGGCGGTGCGATCGAGGAGAGCTGCCAGGCTGCCTCGGTGACCGAGTCGGCGGAGATGGTGCCGGCGGCAAGTTCTTTCAGCAGGCCCTGACCGTGTTGGTGCAGATTGATACTGAGGCGCAGCAGTTTCTTGGCCTTGGCCTCGGAGATGCCTTTGAGTTGGGCGAGGGTGGTTGTTGCTCGGCGCAGCAGCTTGCCGTTGTCCAAGTCTTGCGCTTTGGAGAGGGTGAGCGTGGCGGCCGTGACGCGCGGATCTTGTTGCTGAGCCAGCAGCAGGATGAGGGTGAAACATCGAGCTAGGTCTGCTGCTGCGTGTTGCCGGTGGACCCGTTCAGCGTCCTCGATCTGCGTGCAGAGGGCGTCCATGGTCGTGGCATCTGCCGAAGCGAGAATCGGTGCTGGTGTACTGCCCATGGGTCCTCCTCACAAAACTGCTCGTGCGACCTCGCATTTGCCTGATCGAGGTGCCCTTCACGCTAGCTGGGGTTTGGCTCCGGCGAGCAGGCAGCAGGCTCGGCAGAAAGGACAGGCCGTTGAGCATGAGCAGGTGTGGAGGAAGCTGTAGTTTAGGGGCGGTTGTCACCGGGACCGGGGTGGGTTCGCCAGCTGGGTCCGGTTTGCGATGGGGGCAGCGCTTCTTCCGGTGATTGATCAGGTTTGATGAGCTTCCAGACGATGAAGGCTGCGACCAAGCCGATCACCAGACCAGGCAAAAGTTCGCCGAGGACCGGCTCGGTTTGGAGAGCTTCGAGGAACTCCAAGTCGGGGCGGTGATGAAGCAGGGTGTTGGCTGCGACGCCGGCGTGAACGGTGCCAGCGGTGAGGGTGCCTGCGATGAGCTGGCGGACGAAGGTGTCGAGTCTAGGCCAGAAGAACACGAGCAACCAGTAGACCGTGATGCACAACAGCAGGCGAATGAGTAGGGCTTGGAGCTGTTCGCCGTCGTGGAAGAGTTCGGCCCAGTACCAGAGGAAGAAGTCCACGCCCAGCTTGAAGGAATAGTGCAGCATGAACGCGATGGCATGGTAGAGCTGGTAGAACACCTCGGTAAGTACGCCAAAACCCAAGGCCAGCAGGAAACGGGTTTTGAGGGGGATGACCCGCTTCAGAGGCTGCCGGGGGTCTCGGGGATTGCGTGGATCGTAGTACCCCGACACCGACGCATATGCGGGGTGGGTTGAGGCCGTTGAGGCGACGGTGGGCGTCGTCGGGCCGCTGATACCACGGAACTGGGGGCCGACAACCCGGTCTTCGTCGGAGTCCTGAACGGGGTCCGGCGCGGAGTCTGCATCGGCGGCATTCAGGTCCGTACCGGTGCGGGAGCGGAAGGGGGTGTCATAGGGGGTGGGTGAGTGGTCGAGCATCTTGCGCCACGAGTGCCGGAAGACCCACCCGAGGATGGCCGTGGTGAAATGGTCCGGGTTTTCTTCCTAGGCGTTTACCCTGATTTCTATTGTTGCTGACAGCTGGTGTTGCTGCCAGTAGTCGGTCTCGACTTCGGCTGGTGTGCG